>JAYRQX010000001.1:0-7565 GCA_041910415.1 Acetobacteraceae bacterium
AGCGGCTCGTGGAAATGATAGGCGACCGTATCATGGTCGATCTCGCTGATGCTGCCTTCCTGGGCGCGGATCGCGCCGGCGAAGTAGCGGAAGTGATCGACCGCGAGGGGCAGGTCCGCATGCGTCGTCTCGCGGATCGGCTTGCCGTTGTCGATCGTCTCCACCAGCGCGAGCGTCGGAAGCCGCGCCTGGATCCGGTCCGCGATGCGGTTCAGGATGTTCGCGCGTTCCGCGGCCGCGGTGCGGCCCCAGGCCTCGCGCGCCGCATGCGCGGCATCGAGGGCGAGCTCGACGTCCTCCGCGGTCGAGCGCGCGACCGTGCAGATGACCTTGCCGTTCACGGGCGAGACGTTGTCGAAGTGCTGGCCGCGCACCGGCGGCACCCATTTCCCGCCGATCCAATTGTCGTAATGGGGACGGATCGCGATGTCCTTGGCGATCTGGCTGAGGGCCTTATCGACCATGTGCTTCTCTCCCTTGCTGCGCGCGCGACAGGCTCCTGGGCCTGCCGCGCTATATATGCTTGACTATATCGCTCTGCCTGCATCCTGCAACGCCAATCGGCGATGCCTTCCTCTCATCACGCGGGCGAGATCGATCGGAAAGCGAGCACCGCCATGACGGCACACCCCTTCGATGAGAATGAAGGCTTCCTCAGGGGCCGCGACATCTGGTTCGAGATGCGCGGCCAGGCGGCGTCCCAGGCCGCCATGGACGAGGCCGCCCGGCACGAGATGACGCGCGATCTGCGCCAGTATCTGTTCGAGCACTGCTTCGCCGCGGTCTGGGCGCGTCCCGGCCTGGCGCGCACGACGCGCAGCACCATCACCATCTCCGTTCTCACGGCGCTCGGCCGCACGGAGGAGCTGAAGTCGCACATCCGCATGGGCATCAACAACGGCCTGACGCGCGACGAGCTCAAGGAGATCTTTCTGCACGTGGGCATCTATGCCGGCGTGCCGACCGCGGTCGCCGCCGTGCGCGCGGCGATGGAGGTCTTCGCCGAGCTCGACAAGGCGAAGACCTGACGGGCAAGCGCCTGCGGCATTCCCGCAGGCCCGCCTGCCCCAGCCTTCGGCGTCCACGGCGCGCCACCCCCGGGCCAGGCCGTCAGGGCGCGCCTTTGCATCCGCGGTCCGGCCGCCGGCCTCGTCCGCGGCGATGCCGTGTGGACCGGTTACCGTCATGGCTCCCCTCGCCCATGGTCGGCCGCGCCGCCTTTTGACAATGTCGTCACTGAGTTCCTAGGCTCCTGCCCTTAAGCAATGGAGATCGCCATGATCAACCGACGCAGGTTGTCAGGCGTGCTCGGAAGCGTCGCCGGGGCTTTGGGTGTGCCGCAGGTCGCAACGGCACAGGCGCTCGCGCAGAGCCAGGTGCTCCAATTCGGGCTGGGCTTCGATGACATCCGCAGCCTGGACCCGCACGCCGCCGTCGCCTCCAGCGACATCCCGATTGTCTCACTGATCTACGAAGGGCTGCTCGCCTTCCCACCCGGCGTGCTCGGGGGCGCGGAACTCCGGCCCGCGCTGGCGGAACGCTGGGACTCCTCGCCCGACAAAAAGACCTGGACCTTCCATCTGCGGCGCGACGTACGCTGGCACGGCGACTTCGGCGCATTTTCCGCCCGCGACGTGCAGTTCTCGCTCATGCGCATCGCGGCCGCGGGCAGTGCGTCGCCCTTCCGCACGACCCTTGCGAACCTCGACCACGTCGAGGTCGCGGATCCGCTGACCGCGGTGGTGCACCTGAAGAATCCCGATCCGAACTTCCCGCAGATCATGGTGAACTACCAGGCGGGCTACATCGTCTGCAGACGCGCCGTCGAGGGCGGGGTGGACCTGCGCGCCAATACCGTCGGCACCGGACCTTTCCGCCTGCAATCCTACCAGGCCCGCGACAAGGTCACGCTCGCGCGCCATGACGGCTACTGGGCCGGGCGGCCGGTGCTGGAGCAGGTGATCATCCACTTCATGCCGAACGACAGCGCGCGGGAGCTTGCGCTGCGCGGCAACGACATCGACGCGATCGAGCTGCCGCGCCGGCAGGACGTGGTGGACCGAATCCGCCGCGCGCGCTTCACGGTGGATGTGGTGAACACCGGCACGCCCTACACCATGCACCTCAACATCACGAAGGCGCCGATCAACGATGTGCGCGTGCGGAAGGCGCTCGCGCACGGCATCGACCGCCAGGGACTGATCACCTTCCTCGGTCGCGACATCGCGCAGCCCGAGACCTCCGCCATCGCGCAGGGCTATATCGGCCACACCCGCGATATCCCGCAATATCCGCACGACATCGCACGCGCCCGCGCGCTCCTCGCCGAGGCCGGCCATCCCGAGGGCTTCGCGATGGAGGTCGTGATGAGCAACTCCAACCTCTATCTGCCCATCATGCAGGTGATCCAGGACCAGTGGCGTCAGATCGGCGTGCGCGTGAACCTGCGCGTGGTGGACCACCCGACCTATCACCGCATGATCCGGCAGGATCTGAACCCGGTCGTGCTCTACCAGGCGTCCCGCTACCCGCGCACGGCGCAGGTCTATCTGGAACAATTCTATTCGCGGGATGCCGCCATCGGCCGGCCCACGGCAGTGACGAATTTCTCGCATTATGGGGAGGCGATCCCCGGCGTGGACGATCTGCTCGACCAAGCGCGCTACAACACCGACGCCGAGGCCCAGCGGCGTCTGTGGGAGGAAGCGCAGCGTCGCATCGCGACGGATGCGGCAGCGATCCCGCTCTACAACGAGAGCGCGGTGCTCGCGCGCACGCGGCGCATCGATCTGGGCTTCACCGTCGAAAGCCTGCCCTTCTATCCCCTGACGCGGACCTCGCGCATGCTGCGGGGCTGAGGAAGATCCGATGGCCCTGCACTACGAGAAGCGGAACGGCATCGCCTACTTCATCATCGACCACGGCAAGGTCAACACCTTCACGCCAGCGATGCACAAGACGCTGTATCGCCGGCTGCAGGAGTTCGAGATCGACGACGAGGTACGGGTCGGCATCCTGACCGGCGCAGCGGGCAAGCCCTTCTCCGCCGGCGACGACCTGAAGGTGCCGAGCGCGAAGCGGACGAAGCAGCAGGAGCTGGAAGCCTACCTCTTCCTGCACCAGAACGAGGGCGAGGAGCCCGGCAAGCCCGGCTGGGACATCGATATCCTGCTGCACCGGCGCATGAAGCCGATCATCGCCGCGATCGACGGCTACTGCATCGGCAAGGCGCTGATCTACACGCTGCTGCACACCGACATCCGCTTCTGTTCGGACCACGCGCAGTTCGGCCTGCCGGAGATTGCCTATGGCATGGCCGCGGCATCCGGTTCCACGCGGCTGGCGCGGCACATCCCCTACACCGCGGCCGCCTGGCTCGCGCTGACCGGCGACTTCATCGACGCGCAGGAGGCGCTGCGCATCCATCTGGTCAACCGCGTCGTACCGCCCGACCAGCTGATGGCGGCCGCCGAGGACGCGGCGGCGCGAATTGGCAGGAACCCTGCGATTGCCGTGCGGATCGAGATGGAGACACTCGCACTGGGCATGGAGCAGACGCGGCAGGAAGCGGTGCGGCAGTCGCAGAACCTCTACCGGCTGCAACGCCTTGGCTATGAGGGCTTCGGATCGCAGCCCGGCTTCTTCAAGGGCAACAAGGCCCGCGCGGCCGAGGAGAAGTAGATGGGCCGCCGCGCCGAGGTCCTGGCTCAGCAGGTCGCACCGCTCGCCGAGCGCCGGCGCGCACTGGAAGCGGAGCCCCTGCCCGACAATATCGGCGCGCTGCTGGACGCCGCGGCGGCAGAGGTGCCGGACCACCCGGCCTGGAATTTCTTTGAGCGTGGCGAGACCATCACCTACCGCGCCCTGCAGGCCGCCGTCGCGCGGCTGGCGAACGGCTTCGCCGCCATCGGCGTCGAGCGGGGCACGCATGTCGGCGTCATGCTGCCGAACGTGCCGGAGATGCCGCTGACCTGGCTGGCGCTGGGGCGGATCGGCGCGGTGATGGTGCCGGTCAACCTGCGCTACACGGCGCGCGAGGTGCACTACACGCTGGACGACAGCCAGGCCGATTTCTTCGTGTGCGACCACGAACATCTCGGCCTGCTGCGTGACATGCCGGCGCCGCTCCCACGCCTCGCGGGCCACGTCATCAGCGTCGGCGGCCCAGGCGGAGACCGGCGCTGGAGCGGCCTCTCGGCAGGCCAGCCCGACCGCTTCGTGCCGGCGATTCCGCCCGCGCTCGATGACCTCATGAACATCCAGTACACCTCGGGCACGACGGGCTTCCCGAAGGGGTGCATGCTGACGCACCGCTACTGGCTGATCTGCGCCAAGACCCACGCCGACTGCGACGGGCGCCGCTTCAAGCGCATCCTCGCCGCCAATCCCTTCTTCTACATGACGCCGCAATGGTCGCTGCTCTCGGCCTTCTTCCATCGCAGCACGCTCTTCGTCGGCTCCCACCGCAGCGCGACGCACTACATGCGCTGGATCCGCGAACACCGGATCGACTTCACCCTCTTTCCCGAAATCTGCATGCGCCAGCCGCCCGACCCGCTGGACGCCGAGAACAAGATCATCCGCGTCTCCACCTACAATGTCCGTCGCGAGTTCAACACGCCGATGGAGCAGCGCTTCGACTTCGTCGCACGCGAGGCCTTCGGCATGACGGAGATCGGCGCCGGCCTTTTCGTCCCGATCGAGGCAACCGACATGGTGGGCTCCGGCTCCTGCGGCATCGCCACGCCCTTCCGCGAGGCGCGCATCGCCGACGAGCACGGCAACCCGCTGCCGCCCGATACGCCGGGGGAACTCTGCTTCCGCGGCCCCGGCCTGCTGCGCGGCTACTGGAACAGGCCCGAGGCGACAGAGGCCGCCTTTCATGGCGACTGGTTCCGCACCGGCGACCTCGCCCGGATGGATGGGCGCGGCTATGTCTGGATCAAGGGCCGCATCAAGGACATGATCAAGCGCGCTGGCGAGAACGTCGCGGCGAACGAGGTCGAGGCCGTGCTCACCGACCTGCCAGGCATCGCCGAGGCGGCCGTCGTCGCCGTGCCGGATGCGCTGCGCAGCGAGGAAGTGAAGGCCTATGTCGTGCTGGCCGAGGGCCACACGCCCAGCGACCTGACGCCGGAACGCATCCTCGCGCATTGCAACGCGAACCTCGCGGTGTTCAAGGTGCCGCGCTACCTCGCCTATCGCACCCTGCCGCTGCCGCGCACCGCCTCGGGCAAGATCCGCAAACCCGACATCCTGGCCGGCGTCGCCGACCTGCGTGCGGGAAGCTGGGACCGCGTCGAGCAGCGCTGGCACGCGCCGGAAGGATCAGCATGACGATCACCCTGGGCCGCCGCACCGCGCTTGGCGCTGCACTGACCGGCGCGCTGCCGGCCTCGGCGCAGCCGCGGCTCGCGCAAGACCAGACGGCGCGCTTCGCTGTCGGCGTGGACGACATCCGCACCCTCGACCCGCACATCTCCATCGGCATCGGCGAGCAGCCGATTGTCGGGCCGGTCTATGAATCTCTCGTGCTCTTTCCGGACGGCCAGATCACCGGCGAGAACCTGCGCCCCGGCCTGGCGGAACGCTGGGAGTCCTCGCCCGACAAGCGCGTCTGGACTTTCCATCTCCGCCGCGGCGTGGAATGGCACCACGGCAACGGGCCGTTCACGGCGGGCGATGTCGTCTTCTCCCTCGCCCGCGTGCGCGACGCCGCGGTGGGCTCGCCCTTCCGCTCCACGCTGGGCGAGATCGAGCAGGTGCGCGCCCTCGATCCGCAGACGGTCGGGATCACGCTCGCACATCCCGATCCGAACTTCCCGGCGCTGATGGTGAACTACCAGGCGGGCCTGCTCGTCTCGAAGCGCGCGGTGGACGCGGGCGTCGACCTCCGCACCCGCCCCATCGGCACCGGTCCCTTCCAGGCGCATGAATACAGGCCGCGCGAGAGCTACACGCTGGTCCGCAACGATCACTACTGGGGCGAACGCCCCGTGCTGGACCGCCTCGTCATCCAGTTCATGTCCGATGCCTCGACGCGCGAGCTTGCGCTGCGCGGCGGCGAGCTGCACGGCATCGAGCTGCCCGCGCGCCAGGATGCGGTGGACCGCATGCGCCGCGCGCGCCTCGCCGTGGACCTGACCGCGCCGGCCAACACCTTCACCATCCACCTCAACATGACGCAGCGGCCGCTGGATGATCTCCGAATCCGCCGCGCCCTGCAGCATGCGACCAACCGCGAGGAGCTGCTGACCTTCCTCGGCCGCGACGTCTCCCGCCCCGAATGGAGCCCGCTGCCGGAAGGCTATGTCGGCCATGCGACCGATCTGCCGCGCTATCCCTTCGATCTCGCCCGCGCACGGGCGCTGCTGTCGGAAGCCGGGCATCCGAATGGCTTCAACCTGACGGTCTCGGTCAGCAACAACGCGATCTACCTGCCGCCCATGCAGGTGATCCAGGAGCAGTGGAAGCGCATCAACGTCAACCTCGACCTGCGCGTCGTGGATCACCCGACCTATCACCGGCTGATCCGCGAGAACACCGTGCCGGTCGTGATCTATGGCGCCTTCCGCTACCCGCTGACGGGCACCGCCTATCTCGACCAGTTCTATCATTCCTCGGCCATCGTGGGGCGCCCGACGGCGGTGACGAACTTCTCCCATTATGGCGGCGTGATTCCCGGCATCGACGCCGAGATCGACGCCGCCCGCTTCGAGAGCAACCTCGATCGCCAGCGCCAGCTCTGGGTCCAGGCGCAGCACAAGATCATGACGGACGCCGTCGCCATCCCGCTCTTCACCCGTGCCTACGCCATGGCGCGCACGCCGAAGATCGAGCTCGGCCACGAGCAGAAGAGCTGGTCCATGTACACCGTCAGCCCCCGCACGCGGATCCTGCGCTGACCATGGCGGGCTACGTCGTCCGCCGGCTGCTCTCGGCCGTGCTGATCATGTGGTCGGTGGCGACGCTCGTCTTCCTGGCCATGCGCCTGGTGCCGGCGGATCCGGCCGAGGTGGTGCTGGGCGAATACGCCTCGCAGGAAGCGCTTGCCGCCTTCCGCGCGCGCGCCGGCCTCGACCAGCCCCTGCTGACGCAATACCTGCAATTCTTCGGCGGCGTGGTGCAGGGCGACCTCGGCCGCTCGCTCATCACCAACGAACCGGTGGGCACGCAGATCTGGGCGGTGTTTCCCTACACCATCTCGCTCGCTCTCGCCTCGCTCGCCATCGGCGCGCTGATCGGCATCCCGCTCGGCGTCGTCACGGCGGTGCGGCGCGGCGGATGGGTGGACGGTCTCGGCCGCGTCTTCGCGCTCGCCGGCTTCTCCTTCCCGGCCTTCTATCTCGGCATCGTGCTGCTGCTGGTCTTCTCGGTGGAACTCGGCTGGACGCCGATCATCCACTCCATCCGCGGCAACCGGGGATGGGAGGAGCATGTGATCAAGCTGATCCTCCCCTCGTTCAGCCTCGGCCTGATCCAGGCGGCCTACATCACGCGGCTGACGCGCTCGGCGATGCTGGAGGCGCTGGGCCAGGACTGGGTGCGCACGGCCTACGCGAAGG
>JAYRQX010000002.1:0-2261 GCA_041910415.1 Acetobacteraceae bacterium
GACCGGGTCCGGGCGCTCCGACAACCTGACGTTCTCGGCGGACCAGCCGCCCTCGACCTGATAGACCTTCACGATGGTTCTCCGCGCAATATCCCGAACCGGCGGCGGGCAGAGCGGATCTTCCGGCGCCGGCCGCGACTCGATTCTACTGGCCAGCTTGTGGCGCACCGCGCACGGCGGGGACATTTCGGTTACCTTTCCGGCCACGTAATCGCGCGGGAGACCAGCATGGCCGCACAAGCCGTACTCGACTGCTGGTTCAAGGACCCGGCGCCGGCTCGGTGGTGGAAGGTCGATCCCGGCTTCGACCGGCTGATCGCCGAACGCTTCGGCGAACTCCACGCGCAAGCGGCGCGCTGCGAACTCTTCGCCTGGCGGCAAACTCCCGGGGGCCGGCTGGCGGAAATCATCGTGCTCGACCAGTTTCCGCGCAACATGTTCCGGGGCACGGCGCGCGCCTTCGCCACCGACCCGCTGGCGCTCGCCCTGGCGCAGGCAGCGGTGGCGGCCGGCGCGGACCAGGCGCTGCCGCCGACGCAGCGCGCCTTCCTCTACCTGCCCTACATGCACAGCGAATCGCGAGTCATCCACGAGGTGGCGCTGACCTTGTTCGCCGCGCCGGGACTGGAATCGAACCTCGATTTCGAACATCGGCACAACGCGATCATCGACCGCTTTGGCCGCTATCCGCACCGCAACCTCGCGCTCGGCCGCGATTCGACGGTCGAGGAGCTCGCTTTCCTCAAGACGCCCGGCTCGTCGTTCTAGTTCGGTTTCGCCAAAATCCCACAGTCGGCGCCGTACTTCGCGCCGCGCTCACCATGCCGCTTGACCGCCCGCGCCTCGCGCAGGGATGATCGCGCCATGGACAACCGGTTCGCCTCCCGCCGCCGCAGTGCCCGACGCCTCCCTGGCGGAGCGTGGCGCGCGTGCGCGGGAAGCCGACGACGAGGATCGCGCATCGACTGATCCTCGACCCGAACCCCGATACGCGACAGGCCACGGCTTACCCCGTGGCCTTTTTGTTTTCCCGATTCGCTCCCTCTCCCTGCCAGGAGGCATGCCATGCAGACCGCGCACCCGTATGACACCCGCGCGCTGATGCCGATCAACGCCAAACCCGATACCGTCTTCGTCCGCGGCGAAGGCGCCTGGATCTTCGATGCCGACGGCCGCCGCTACCTGGACTGGGTTCAGGGCTGGGCGGTGAACTGCCTGGGCCACGCGCCGCCCGCCGTCGCCGAGGCGATCGCCCGCCAGGCGGTGACGCTGATCAACCCCAGCCCCGCCTACTACAACGCGCCGGCGATCGAGCTGGCGACACTGCTCGCGGCCGAGAGCGGACTCGACCAGGTGTTCTTCGCCAACTCCGGCGCGGAGGCGAACGAAGGCGCGATCAAGCTGGCGCGCAAGTGGGGCCGGCTGCATCGCGGCGGCGCGCACGAGATCGTCACCTTCGAAAACGCCTTCCACGGCCGCACCCTGGCCACCATGTCGGCCAGCGGCAAGCCGGGCTGGGATCGGATGTTCGCGCCGCAGGTGGCGGGCTTTCCCAAGGCGCGCTTCAACGACCTCGCGTCCGTGCGGGCGCGGGTCGGGCCGCATACGGTGGCGGTGATGCTGGAGCCGATCCAGGGCGAGGCCGGGGTGATCCCGGCGACGCACGAGTTCCTCGCCGGCTTGCGCGCGCTATGCGATGCGCACGGCATGCTGCTGGTCTTCGACGAGGTGCAGACTGGCTGCGGGCGCACCGGGCATCTTTTTGCCAGCCACTACTATGGTGTGCGGCCGGACGTGATGACGCTGGGCAAGGGCCTGGGCGGCGGCGTGCCGCTGGCCGCGCTGTTGGCGACGCAGGCGGCCTCGTGTTTCGAACCCGGCGAACAGGGCGGCACCTTCAACGGCAATCCGCTGGTCTGCGCGGCGGGTACCGCCGTCCTGCGAAGCCTGACTTTCCCGGGATTCCTCGATGCGACACGGGCGGCTGGAGAAGTCCTGGCCGCGGAGTTGCGCGCGCTGTCCGTGGAACTGGGCCTGGGCGAGGTGCGCGGCGCCGGCATGCTCTGGGCATTGGAACTCGGTGCCGACCGCGCGCCGCAAGTCGTGAACGCCGCGCGCGAACACGGCCTGCTGCTCAACGCGCCGCGCCCGCACTGCCTGCGCCTGATGCCGGCGCTGAACACCACGGCAGGCGAGATCGACCAAGGCCTGCGCCTGCTGCGCAGCGCGCTGGCGGCGACCCGTTAGGCGGGAATGCGGCC
>JAYRQX010000003.1:0-2256 GCA_041910415.1 Acetobacteraceae bacterium
CCCCGGCCCTCCCCCGCTGCGCAGGGGAGGGAGGCTCCCACCCCTGCGAACATCGTGAGCGGGGGAGGGCCGGGGTGGGGGCAGATCCCCCCACGCCACCCGCCCCTCGCTCGGCGCCGCCAGCCCCGCGATGATCCGCAGCAGCGTCGATTTGCCGCAGCCCGACGCGCCCAGGATCGCCACGAACTCGCCCGCGGCCACCGCGAGGTTCACGCCCTGCAGCGCCGTCACGCCATTGGCGAAGCGCTTGCCCACGCCATCGAGCGCGAGCAGCGTCACGCCCGCCCGATGCCCTTGTTGACGAAATCCAGGGCGAAGGCGCGGCGCCAGTCCAGGTTCGCCGGCACCACGCCGACGCCGGCGCAGGCGGCGTGGAAGGATTGCCAGCGCGCCTCCGTCATTGCGCCGATGCCAAGCGTCGCCGCGTCGCCGCTGCGGACGATCCCTGCCTCGTTCATCGCGCGCGTGCCATAGGCGATCAGCGCGTCCGTCATGTCGGAGTTCTCGCGCCGGATCAGGGCGTTCGCGGCGGCGGTGTCGAAGCCGCCGGCGGGGCCCTTCAGATACTGGTCCCAGCCTTCCATCGTCGCATCCACGAAACGCGCGATGACCTCGCGCTTCTCGGTCATGGTGCGGCGCCCGACCATGATGGTCGTGCCGTAATTCTCGAACCCCGCATCGTGGATCAGCAGCGTCACGGGATTGACGCCCTGCTCGCGGATGCTGAAGGGCTCGCTGCCGAGATAGCCCTGCTGGATCACCCGGCGGTCCGCCATGAAGGGCTGCAGGTTGAAGGTGTAGGGCCGCACCTGCTCGTCGCGCAGCCCGTATTTCCGGCGGATGAAGGGCCACCAGGTCGCGCGCGCCTGGGTGCCGATCAGCAGCGGCCGCCCACGCAGGCTCTCGAAATCAGTCACCCCGGTGTCGGGATGCGCGATCAGCACCTGCATGTCCTTCTGGAAGATGCCGGCGATGCAGACGAAGGGAATATTCTGCTCGACATAAGAGAAGGCCTCGATGCCGTTCGACATCGCCATGTCCACGCGGCCCGCGAGCATGAGCTGCGTCGGGTTCAGCTGCGGCCCGCCCTGGCGGAGTTCCACCTCCAGCCCGCGCGCGCGATAGAGCCCCGCCGCCTGCGCCTGGTAGAAGCCGCCATGCTCGGCCTGGGCGCGCCAGTTGGTGATGTAGGAGACGCGATCCAGCCGCTGCGCGGAGACCCGCGCGCCGGGCACGGCAACAAGCAGCGGCCCCGCGGCGAGGCCGAGCGCCACGCGGCGCGAGACGACATGGCGCGTGCCCCTCATGCGGCTGCCCCTCCGGTCATGGCGGGAAGGTGAGGGCGCCTGCGCGCTTGCGCAAGCGCCGCGTCAGGCCTCGCGCGGCGCGAACTTCTGCTCGAGCAGGTTCAGCAACAGCACGGTGCCAAGTCCCCAGGCGCCGTTCAGCAGCAGGCCGCGCCACCAGCGGAACGGGTCCAGCACCGCAATGGGCTGCCCGCGGATCGCGGCGACGAGCGTGAGGGCGACGAAGGTGAGCGCCACGGCGCCGAACACGATGCCGACCGGGATCCGCGGCCAGCCCGGCTTCGCGGCCAGCAGCAGCGCGAGCGCAATGCCCCAGAGCCCGCCGAAGAACGAGGAAGACATCACCGCCGGCACGCCGAAGGGCGGCCGCGGCGCCAGGCTGTAGGGAAAGGCGGGCAGCCCGCCCGCCGCCCAGAGCAGGATCGCCATGCCCTGGTGGAAGACGAGCACCGCGACGAAGCCCGCCACGAAGGCGAGCGCGAGACGCTTGATGTCCATGACCTGGCCTTCCCCTTGCAGGGAAGCGAGGATGGGCCGCCGGATCGGGCGCGGCAACTCATTCCGCCAGCGATGCCAGAAGGTGTGATGGGCTGGCTCAGCGCCGCGGCGGCGCGACCTCGGCGTCGGACTGCCCGGTTTCGGCCAGCGCACGGGCAACGAGGCCGGAGGCCTTGGCCTCCTCGACGAAGGCGGCGAGCCAGGGCAGCGCCTTTTCCCGTCCCTGCGGGATGCCGACCGCCTGCTCGATCTGCATGAAGCGTCCCGGCAGCACGCGCACATCCGGATGGGCGCGGGCGTAGTCGAGCAAGGGGCGCTTCACCCCGGCGGCCGCATCCAGCCGGTCGCGCCGGAAGACCTCGATGGCCTCGGGCGAGGTCGGCGCGCGCACCAGCTCGGCCTGGCGCAACGTGCGCGTCAGGAAGAGATCATAGGCGCTGCCGCGGCCGAC
>JAYRQX010000004.1:0-2064 GCA_041910415.1 Acetobacteraceae bacterium
GCCGCCACCGGATCGGCGACCTCGCCTTCTCCGGCATACAGGCACATGCCGTGGCAGAAGCACGCGGCGACCACGCCATCCGCCGCGGCTTCCCGCCAGAGCCGCGCGGCACGGGCGCGGTTCTCCGAAATCCCGCGGCCGAAGAAGCAGCAGCGCGCCAGCAGGTCTTTGGCCCTGGGCTGCCCTTTCTCGGCGGCCGCCTCCAGCCAGCGCACCGCCTCCGCGAAATCACGGGTGCGGCCCAGACCGAAATAGCAGACCCGACCAAGCCAGTACTGGGCGAGGCGCCCGCCATTCTCGGCCGCGACACGCAGCAGTTTTTCCGCCGCCACGGCATCTGCCTCGACACCATGCCCACGCAACAGGCACAGCGCGCGCCAGGTCTGCCCCCGCTGATCTCCGGCAGCGGCGGCGAGCGCGAACAGCCGGGCGGCTTCCTGTTGGTCGCGCGGCAGCCCGAAGCCGTGGTAAAGCAACCACCCGAGCACGGCCTCACCCGCCGCGCAGCGCGCTTCGGCGGCGCGCGTGGCCCAATGCACCGCATGGCCGTAAGACTTGGCGACGCCATCGCCGACGGCATGCCGCCACGCAAGTTCCGCCTGTGCCTTTGGATTCCCGCCCTCGGCCATGCGCTGCAATTCATCGACCCCGCGCGCGCGCCAGAATTCGTCGAGCGGCCCCAAGAGATCCAGCGCTTGGGCGGCGCCACGCTCGACGAGCCTGCTTTCCAATGCCTCGCGGAAGAGGTTGAGCAGGGCCGGCGTCGCCAGCGGAATCAGTGCATTCATCAGCCGCTCGCCGCCCTGGCGGGCAGCGTGCCAGGCATCGGCCGCCCACTGCGGCGCAACATCCGCGCCGGCCGGCCGCTTATCCACAAAAACTGTGGATAACTATGTGGATGATGGTCGAACAGCGTCGCTAAGTCCCGATCCAATAAGGACTTTTGGTCGTCTGCGCAAAAAAGAGGCCGATTTTTTTTCATTATCAATCAATAGGTTGCAATTGACCACGCGCAACGGCAAGGGTTTGCGGACCGTTGCGGCCGGATTGGTAGCCCATGTGGATCATATAGAATGAATTCCTTGACAAGCGCCCGGTTTTCTGTCCCCGAAGGCCCCTCTTTTCCAAGTGTCGCCGGCAGTCATTTCCGTATCCGAACTCAACCGACGGGTCCGTCGCCTGGTCGAGGGAGAACTTCCGCTGCTGTGGGTAGCCGGCGAGATTTCCAATCTGACGCGGGCCGCTTCCGGGCACGTCTATTTCAACCTGAAGGACGACGCCGCGCAGGTGCGCTGCGTGATGTTCCGCTCGCGCGCCCAACTGGTGCCCTGGCGGTTGGCGAACGGACAGCAAGTCGAAGCCTGCGCCCTGCCCTCGATCTACGAGGCCCGGGGCGAGTTCCAGTTGGGCGTCGAAACCCTTCGCCGCGCCGGACTCGGGCGCCTGTTCGAAGCGTTCGCCCGCCTGCGCCAGCAACTGGAAGGGGAAGGGTTGTTCGCCGACGCGCGCAAGCGGCCCCTGCCGAGATTTCCGCACCGCATCGGGATCGTGACCTCGCCCCAGGCGGCGGCCTTGCAGGACGTGCTTGCCGCCTTCGCCCGGCGCGCGCCGCATGTGGCGCTGTCCCTGTTGCCCACGCCCGTGCAGGGCGACCTGGCGCCACCCGGCATCGTGCGCGCGGTTCGCGCCGCGCAGGTCGAGGCGCTCGACCTATTGCTGATCGTTCGCGGCGGCGGCGGCATCGAGGACCTCTGGGCGTTCAACGACGAAACCGTCGCCCGCGCGATTGCCGCGTCGGGCATCCCGACCATCGTCGGGGTCGGCCATGAATCGGACGTCACCATCGCCGACCTGGTGGCCGACCTCCGCGCGGCGACGCCCACGGCCGCGGCGGAAATCGCCACCCAGGGCTGGGCCGATGCCGGCCTCCATTTGCGCGAAGCGCGGGGCCGCCTGATTCGCGCGATGGAGCGACGCGTCGCCGCCTGGCGCCAGCGTATCGACGAAGCCGAGTTGCGCCTGGTCCACCCGGCCGGGCGCCCAGGGCTGCCAGCGCTCGCCGGC
>JAYRQX010000005.1:0-5368 GCA_041910415.1 Acetobacteraceae bacterium
CAGCTCGACCGCGCGGAGCACCGCGTCGCCTGCCACCTGGCCGAGCGCCTGCCGCCCGCCGAGCCGGTGCCGCTTTCCTCGCGCTCGCGCGGCGGCATCGCGCGGCTGCGGCGGCTGCAGTATTTCTTCCAGCCGACGTCCACGGGGGTGCCGGTGCGGGCCACCATGGCGACGGACGAATCCGGGACGACAACGGAGGCCACGCCATGACCGGAATCCTCCGCGCGGCGCTGCTCACGCTCGCGACTCTTGCCGCCGTGCCGGCTTCCGCGCAGCAGCTGCGCATCGCGCTGCGCGAGGATCCCGACATCCTCGACCCCACCCTCGCGCGCACCTATGTCGGGCGCATCGTCTTCTCGGCTCTCTGCGACAAGCTCTTCGACATCAACGAGCGGCTGGAGATCGTGCCGCAGCTCGCGACCGGCCACCGCTGGGAGGACGAGCGGACGCTCGTCATCACGCTGCGCGAGGGCGTGCGCTTCCACGATGGCGGCACGATGGATGCGGAAGCCGTGCGCTACTCGCTCCTGCGGCACCTGCGGATGCAGGGAAGCTTCCGTCGCGGCGAGCTCGCGGGCATGGAAGCGGTCGAGGTCGTGGACCCGCGCACGGTGCGCATCCGCCTCGCCGCGCCCAACGCGGCCTTCATGTCCACGCTGACGGACCGGGCCGGCATGATCCTGAGCCCGCGCGCGGCGGAGGCCGCGGGGCGCGACTTCGGCCTGCGTCCCGTCTGCGCCGGTCCCTATCGCTTCGTCGAGCGCGTGGCGCAGGACCGCATCGTCGTCGAGCGCTTTCCGGAGTACTGGGACGCCTCGCGCATCCACATCGCGCGCGTGACCTATCGCCCCATTCCCGACAACACCGTGCGGCTGTCGAATGTCCGCTCCGGCGCGGTCGAGTTCGGCGAGCGGATGGAGCCCGACGACGCCGCGCAGGTGCGCAGCGACCGGCGGCTCCGCGTGGTCTCGGTGCCCGAGCTCGGCTGGCAGTCCATCCAATTCAACCTGAACAACGGGCCGCGCGCGCAGACGCCGCTCGGCCAGGACCGCCGCGTGCGCGAGGCTTTTGAACTTGCGATCGACCGCGCGGCGATCAACCAGGTGGTCTATGAAGGGGCCTATGTGCCGACGGTGCAGCCGGTGCCGCCGGCCAATCCCTTCCATGTCCGCGGCATGGTCCCGCCGGCGCGCAACCTGGCGCGCGCGCGCGCCCTGCTGCGCGAGGCCGGCGTGCAGACGCCCCTCGTCGTCGAGATGACGGTGCCGAACAACCCCGATCTGCGGCAGGCCGCCGAGGTGATGCAGGCCATGCTGCAGGAGGCCGGCTTCGAGCTCCGCATCAACGCCATGGAGTTCGCGTCGTCCCTGCAGGCCTCGGCGCGCGGCGAGTTCCAATCCTACCTGGTCGGCTGGTCCGGGCGCGTCGATCCCGACGGCAACACCTTCACCTTCTTCCATACCCGCGCCGGCAACAATGACGGGCGCTACGACAACCCCGAGATGAACCGGCTGCTGGAAGCCGCGCGGGCCGAGATGGATCTCGGCCGTCGCCGCGCGCTCTACGAGCAGGTCTTCCGCCTGAATGCCGAGCAGGACCGGGCGCGGCTCTTCCTCTGGCACCGCAACAACATCATGATCCACGCGACGCGGCTCACGGGCTACGTGCCGATCCCGGACGGGCTGATCCGGCTGCAGGACATGCGGCTGCAATAGATGCTGCTCTGGCTCCTCCGCCGTCTCGGCCAGATCGTCCCGACGCTGCTGATCCTGTCGGTGATGATCTTCGCTCTCCAGCAGCTCATGCCGGGCGACCCGGCGGTGATCCTGGCCGGCGAGGAGCGCGGCGATCCGCAGGTGCTCGCGCAGATCCGGGCGGAGCTGTTCCTGGACCGGCCGATCGTCGAACAGTATCTGCACTGGCTGGTGCGCGTGCTGCAGGGGGATTTCGGCTTCTCCTGGCGCATCCGCATGCCGGTCGCGGAGCTGATCCTGGAGAAGCTGCCCGTCACCTTCCAGCTCGCCACCATGGCCTTCCTGATCGGCCTCGCGATCGGCGTGCCGATGGGCATCCTCTCGGCCGTCAGGCGCGACGGGCCGGCGGACTGGGCGGCGAACGGCATCGCGCTGTTCGGGATCTCCATGCCGAATTTCTGGCTGGGGATCATGATGATTCTTCTGTTCTCCGTGGAACTCGGCTGGCTGCCGCCCTCGGGCTATGTCTCGCCCCTCGAGGATCCCGTGCAGTCGCTCGCGACCACGATCATGCCGGCCTTCGTGCTCGGCACCGGCATCGCCTCCGTGCTGATGCGCCACACCCGGGCGGCGATGCTGACGGCGCTGAGCCAGGACTATGTGCGGACGGCGCGCGCCAAGGGGCTGCGCGAGAAGACCGTCGTCTGGAAGCACGCGCTGCGCAATGCGCTGATCCCCGTGGTCACCCTCGGCACGCTGGAATTCGGCCGGCTGCTGGCGGGCGCGGTGCTGACCGAACAGATCTTCTCCATCCCCGGCTTCGGCAAGCTGGTCGTGGACGCCGTCTTCAACCGCGACTACCCCGTGGTGCAGGGCGTGGTGCTCGCGACCGCGATCATCTTCGTGACCCTCTCCCTGGTCGCCGACCTGCTCTACATGGTCATCAATCCCAGGCTGCGGCAGGCATGAGCGCGGTCACGGGACAGGTCGTGGCGGATGCGGGCGAAAGCCCCGCGCGGCGCGCGCTGCGCAGCTTCCGCCGCCGGCCGCTCGCCATGGCCGGGCTCGCGGTCGTGCTGGTCTTCGTGCTGGCGGCGCTGCTGGCACCCTGGATCGCGCCCTACGATCCCCTGCAGACATCCTGGACGCGTCTGCGCCAGCCGCCTTCCTGGGCGCATCCCTTCGGCACGGACGAGAACGGGCGGGACGTGCTCTCCCGCGTGCTCTGGGGTTCACGGGCCTCGCTGATGGCCGGCGTGATTTCCGTTCTTGGCGCGCTCGCGATCGGCGTGCCGATCGGGCTGCTGGCCGGGCTCGGCGGGCGCTTCCTCGATGCGGTGATCTCGCGCGTGGCCGATGCGATGCTCTCCGTGCCCTTCCTGATCCTGGCGATCGCGCTCGCGGCCTTCCTCGGCCCTGCGCTCGAGAATGCGATGCTCGCCATCGCCATCACGGCATCGCCCGTCTTCGTGCGGCTGACGCGGGGGATGGCGCTGGATGCGAAATCCACGGATTGGGTGGAGGCGGCGCGTTCGCTCGGCAATTCCAACTGGCGCATCGGCATCCGCCACGTGCTGCCCAACATCGTCCCGCCCTTGCTCGTGCAGGCCTCGCTCGCGATCGCGGAGGCGATCATCGCGGAGGCTTCGCTCTCCTTCCTCGGCCTCGGTCAGCAGCCGCCGGCGCCCTCCTGGGGCTCGATGCTCAACAGCGCGCAACGCTTCCTGACGCAGGCGCCGTGGCTCGCGATCTTCCCGGGCCTTGCGATCTTCCTCGTCGTGCTCGCCTTCAACCTGGTGGGCGACGGGCTGCGCGACGCGCTCGACCCGCGGTCCCAGCGGAAGTGATCCTGTTCCACGACGCGCCCGGCCGGCTCAGGCCGGGGCGACGGATCTATGCCATCGGCGACATCCATGGATCGCTCGGCAAGCTGCGCGACCTGCACGGGCTGATCGCGCGCGACATGCGGGCGCGGCCGGGCGCGGAGGCGCTGCTGATCCATCTCGGCGACTACGTGGACAAGGCGGGGGATTCACGCGGGGTCGTGGAATACCTGGCCGCCGGCGATCCCGTGCCCGGGCTGCCCACGAAGAACCTCACGGGCAATCACGAGGAGACGATGCTGGCCGCGCTGGACGGGCAGGGCGGTGCCGCGGCCGACTGGCTCTGGGGCGGCGGCCGCGCGACGCTGGAAAGCTGGGGCCTCGACCCCGAAAGCCCGCGCGAGACCTGGCCCGGCGCCTTCACCGCGGCGCAGCTCGGCTTCCTGCGCGGCCTCGATCTGTTTCATGCCGAGGAAGGCTATCTCTTCGTCCATGCCGGCATCCGGCCCGGCATCCCGCTCGGCGAGCAGACGCGCGAGGACATGCTGCGCATCCGCCACGACTTCCTGAACTCGACGCGCGACCACGGCATCGTCGTGGTGCATGGGCACACCGCGGGCTTCGCGCCTGTCATGCGGCCGAACCGCATCTGCGTGGACACCGCCGCCTGGTCCGGTGGCAAGCTCAGCTGCGTGGTGCTCGAGGAAGACCGGGTCGGCTTCCTCGGGGCCTGAGTACTTCGCCTATCCCGGCAGGGTTACGATGGCGCCGACGAGGCAGACGAGCGCGACGATCCCGGCGAGGAGCCCCGGCCATTGCCGCATCCCGGCGCTCGCCTCCTGCCGGTGGTAGAGGCGGTAGGACAGGA
Source organism: Acetobacteraceae bacterium (assembly GCA_041910415.1). GTDB lineage: Bacteria > Pseudomonadota > Alphaproteobacteria > Acetobacterales > Acetobacteraceae > JAYRQX01. Next base: position 4,386 of record JAYRQX010000005.1, read on the forward strand.
GCCCACAGGCTGCGGCGAGGAGCAGCAGGAGGAAGGGTGTCATCATCGCGGCTCCATATCCGCCGCCATGCGCGACGCCCCGAAGCGCAACAGCGCGACGCCCGCAAGGCCCATCAGCGCGAAGCCGCCCGAGACCAGCGGGAAGAGCCAGGCGGAGAACCAGCCCTCGGGCTGCACGCGCGTGGGTTCCGCGGGGTCCTGCAGCAGCGCCACGGTCTGCCCGACGCGCCAGGCCGGCGGATTCGCGCTCGTGCTGCTGGAGACCTCGACGCTGCGGCCGCCGATGCCATTCACCTGGAAGACGGGCGCGTAGGTGACGCCGCGCCCATCGCTGTCGCGCAATTCGACGAGCCGTACCACGGTGCCTTCGGTGCGCACGGCGCGGGCGAGGAAGGCGCGCGTGTCCAACAGCAGCCACGCCGTCAGTGCCGCGAAGAGCAGGCTGATGACGAGCAGGATCCAGGACGTGATGCGCAGCAGCCGCGGCACGACGGACAGCGCGGTCCGCGACGATGCGGCGACGGAGGAAGGATGCTTCTGCCAGCCGCTCAAGCCTTCATCCCTTCTCGCTGGGTCCGCAGGATGCGTGCGCCTTGTCGCGCGCGCAACGGCAGGGCTGCTACACCTTCGGCTGCCCGCGCTTGTGCGCCACCAGCGCCATCAGCCGCCGGTCGCGCCAGGCGCTGCGGTCGGGGATCGCATCCAGCGCCAGGGCGCCGCGCCGCGCCGCGGTCACGCGCGCGACCGTCGGCGCGTCGTAGTCATAGGGCGCCTGCTCCTCGGTGATGCCGCCCATCAGCGGGCCGAAGCGGGCGACATAGTCCGCGACGCCGCCGGGCGCATTCATGTCGATCATCTCGAAGGGACCCATGAAGGACCAGCGCAGGCCAAGGCCGTCCTTCACGCAGGCATCCACATCCTCGGGCGACATCACGCCGTCGCGGACCAGCCGGAAGGCTTCGGCGACGAGCGCCGCCTGCAGC
>JAYRQX010000006.1:0-3550 GCA_041910415.1 Acetobacteraceae bacterium
AAGGCGGCGATCGCGCGCGGGCTGACGGCGGTGCCGGCGGGATCGGCGCCGAACAGCCGGCGGAGGCGCTCGATGCCGAGGCCGAGCGCGCTGCGCCAGCCGCGGTCGGGATCGAAGGCACGGATCAATACGCGCTGACGCGCGGCGGCGATCGCGCGCGCGAGTGCGAGGTCCTGCGCCGCGGGCGGCATCAGCACCAGCACGTCGATCAGCAGCGCGGTGTCGCAATCCGGGATCGCCGCGTCGCCGAGGTCGGCGACCGCAAAGCGCGCGCGGGCGCTGGGCCGCGCGGCGGCGGCTTCGTTCGCGCGCTCGATCTTTGCGGGATCGAGATCGAAGCCCGTGATGCTCTCGGCGAGCCCCGCTTCGAGCAGCAGCAGGCCAAGCTGCCCGCGACCGCAGCCGAGATCCGCCACATGACCGAAAGGCCGCTCCGCGGCGAGCGCCAGAATCGCCGCGACCGCGGGATCGCCGCGCAGCTTGCCGCGCACGAAGCCGCGGTCGAAGCGCGAGGCGGCGGCGTAGCGCGCGGCGACGCGGTCGATGGCGGCGGTCGCGCTCACAGGTCCTTCAGCACGGCCCAGAGGTTTCCTTTCGTCTCGAAGCCGATGCCGGGCGCATCGGGCATGCGGATGCGGCTGTCCACCACGGGCGTGTCGTCGGCGAAGCCGCCGAAGGGCGCGAAGACCTCCGGATACGATTCATTGCCGCCGAGGCCGAGGCCGACGGCGATGTTCAGCGCGAATTGATGCCCGCCATGGGGCACGCAGCGGCGCGGCGACCAGCCATGCTCCTGCAGCATCTGGAGCGTGCGGAGATATTCCACCAGGCCGTAGGACAGCGCCGGATCGAATTGCAGGATGTCGCGATCCGGCCTGAGGCCGCCATGGCGGATCAGGTTCCGCGCATCCTGCATGGAAAACAGATTCTCGCCGGTCGCGAGCGGCGGCGCGTAATGTTCGGCGAGCGTCGCATGCGTCGCATAGTCCAGCGGGTCGAGCGGTTCCTCGTACCAGCGGAGCCGATAGGGTTCCAGCGCCGCGCCGTACGCCAGCGCCGCATGCAGGCCGAAGCGCCCGTTCACATCCACGCAGAGCCGCGCGCCGTCGCCGCCGAGCAGCTTGAGCACCGCCTCGATGCGCGCCACATCCTCCTTCAGCGCGTCGCGGATCGCCGTGCCGGGGGCGCCGCCGATCTTCATCTTCACGACGCTGTAGCCCATGCCGAGGTAGCGCTTCATCTCCTCGACCAGCGCCTCCACTGACTTGCCGGGGTAGTAGTAGCCGCCGGCCGCGTAGATCCAGGCGCTGTCATCCGCCTGCCCGCCGGCGTAGCGGTCCGCCAGCAGCCGCCACAGCGGCACGCCCTTGAGCTTCGCCGCCGCGTCCCACAGCGCCATGTCCAGCACGCCGACGGCCACGCTGCGGTCGCCATGCCCGCCGGGCTTCTCGTTCCGCATCATGGATGACCAGGCGCCGGCGGGTTCCAGCCCGCCATCGGCATGGATCAGCGCGCCTTCGGGCGTCTCCTGCAGGCGCGGCATGAATCGTTCGGCCAGCAGCCCCGGCTGGGCGTAGCGGCCATTGGAGTTGAAGCCGTACCCGGTCGCGCGGCCGCCCTGTCCGTCCTCCACCGTCACGGCGACGACGGAGGCCGTCATCTTGGAGAAATCGATATAGGCATTGGCGATCGCGGACGCGATCGGCACGACGGACTGGCGGACGGACGCGATGCGCATGGGCGGGAATGTCCCTCGACGATCGCGTCCCGTTGCCCTGTGCCCCGCGGCGGGTCAAGGCCGAAGGCGGCAGGCCGGCGGCCCCGTCCTGTCCGCGCCGTCATGCGCGATCCATGCAACGGCGCGATGGAGGCCCGCGTTTCGCGGTCATGGCCGAACCATCCCGCTTTGCCCGGCTGGCCCAGGCCGCCTCCTGCGAGGCGGGACGACCCTGGGCCTTTGCGGCCGCGCTGGCCGTGGTGCTGCTGTGGGCCGCGTCCGGTCCGCTCTTCGGCTTCTCCGACACCTGGCAGCTGGTGATCAACACCGGGACGACCATCGTCACCTTCCTGATGGTCTTCCTGATCCAGCACGCGCAGAACCACGACACCCAGGCGATCCAGGTAAAGCTGGACGAGCTGATCCGGGCCACACAGGGCGCCCACAACCGGCTGATCGCGCTGGAGGAGAAGGGCGAGGAGGCGCTCGCCACGGCGCGGGACGAACTGCGCGAGCTGGGCGATAGCGATGAGAAGCGCGGGATGATGCAGGCTGGGGCGATCCGCCGCTGATCGAGGGCCCGCGCTACGGCAGCACCTTCCCCGGATTCATCAGGCCCGCCGGGTCGATCGCATGCTTCACCGCGCGCATCACCTCCAACGCCACGGGGTCCTTGTGCGTCGCCATGGCGTGGCGCTTCGACTGCCCGATGCCGTGCTCCGCGCTGAAGCTGCCGCCGAGGTCCACGGAGATGGCGTTGACGATGCTCTCCGCCTCGCCCGCCCGGGCGAACCAGTCGGACCGCGCCATGCCCTCGGGCGCCATGTGGCTGATGTGGATGTTGCCGTCGCCGGCGTGGCCGATGGCGATGAAGCGGCCTTCCGGCCAGCGCGTCGTCAGCGCTTCCTCCACGCGCCTGCAGAACTCCGGCACGGCGGAGACGGGCACGGAGGTATCCGCGTTCACCACCACGCCGGCGCGGCGGGAGCAGAGCGGCCAATCCTCCCGGATGCGCCAGAAATTCTTTCGCTGTTCCTCGCTCTCGGCCAGCGCCGCGTCGGTCACTTCGCCCGCTTCCATCGCCTCGTGCAGCGTGTCCTCGAAGATGGTGCGCAGCGGCACGGCGGGATGCGAGGCCGCGATCTCCACCATCACGAACCAGGGGCTTTCCAGCGGCAGCGGCACGCGCAAGCCCTCGCCGAAGCGGTCCACGATCTCCAGGCAGCGGCGGATGACGAGTTCGAAGGCGATCACCTCCGCCCCGCCGCCCATCATGCGCGAGAGCAGCGACAGCGCGGCATCCGGGGACGGCACCGCGACGATCGCGCTCTCCACGCGCCGGAGCGCGGGCACCAGCTTCAGCGCGGCCGCCGTGATGACGCCGAGCGTGCCTTCGCCGCCCAGGAACAGATGGCGCAGCGCATAGCCGGAATTGTCCTTCCGCACGCGGCGCAGATCGTTCAGCACGCGCCCATCCGGCAGCACCACTTCCAGCCCCAGCACCAGGTCGCGCGCATTGCCCCAGCGCAGCGTGCGGATGCCGCCGGCATTGGTGGACAGCGCGCCGCCCACCTGCGCCGAGCCCTGCGCGCCCCAGGAGAGCGGGAACATCCGGTCCACCGCCGCGGCCGCCTCCTGCACCTGCTGGATGATGCAGCCCGCCTCGGCCACGAGGGAGAAGTCGCGCGCATCCACATCGCGGACGCGGTTCATGCGCTCGAGCGAGAGCACGACCGAGGGCGGCCCGTTCCTGGCGACGATCGCGCCACCCGCGAGCCCCGTGCGCCCGCCCGCCGGCACCACGGCCAGGCCCGCCGCCGCGCAGGCACAAAA
>JAYRQX010000007.1:0-1502 GCA_041910415.1 Acetobacteraceae bacterium
CACCGCCTGGCGCTGGGGGTCGGCGCACAGCGCGCGCTTCGAGCACCCGCTGCTGCGCTTCCTCCCCGGCCTCGACGCGCTGACCCGCATCGCGACCCCCACCGCCGGCGACGGCGAGACCCTGCTCCGCGGCGCCTTCCGGGGCGGGAGTTTTGCCAACATCCACGGCGCCGGCTTCCGCGGCGTGTTCGACCTCGGCTCCCCCGATGGCGCGCTGGTCGTGCTCGCCACCGGCCAGTCGGGCCACCCGATGAGCCGCCACTGGGCCGACCAGATGCCGCTGTGGCGGGAGGGCGCGACGCTGCCGCTCACTGCCGCCGCGCCGCCCGGGGCGCGGGAGATGCGCCTTCTCCCCGCGCGGTAGAGGCCGGCCGTTTCCGGGTTGATTTGCCGGCGCCGCATCGCGAAAATACGCCTCACACAAAATGCTCCAGCGATCCGCCCGCCGCCCGCAATTCTTCTACACGACGGCTCCGTTGCCCTGCCCCTACCTGCAGGGCCGGACCGAGCGGAAGATCGTGACCGAGCTCACGGGCCATGACGCGGAGGGGCTGCATGATCGCCTGTCCCGCGCGGGCTTCCGGCGCAGCCACAACATCGCCTATTCGCCGGTCTGCCCGGGCTGCCAGGCCTGCATCCCGATCCGCGTGGTGGTGGACCGCTTCGCGCCCGACCGCACCCAGCGCAAGGTGGCCAGGGCCAATGCCGGGCTGACGGTCATGGAAATGCCGTCCCGCGCCACGGCCGAGCAATTCGCGCTGTTCCAGAGCTATCAGAAGCACCGCCACGGCGATGGCGACATGGCCGCGATGGGCTTCTACGACTACCGCGCCATGGTCGAGGACACGCCGATCACCACGGGCATGGTGGAGTTCCGCGACGAGCGGGACCGGCTGCTGGGCGCCTGCCTGACGGACTGGCTGACCGATGGGCTGTCCGCCGTCTATTCCTTCTTCGATCCCTTCGATACGAAGCGGTCCCTCGGCGCCTACGCGATCCTGTGGCTGGTCGAGCGCGCGCGGCAGCAGGGGCTGCCCTACGTCTATCTGGGCTACTGGGTCCCGGAGAGCCGGAAGATGGCCTACAAGGCGCGCTACCGGCCGAGCGAAGTGCTGATGGGCGGCGCCTGGCGGGAACTCGGCCCCGACGGCGCCCTGCCGGCGGTCGCCGCCATGGCCACGGTGCGCGGGTAAGGCGGCCTTACCGCCTTACGGCATTACCAATTCGGGGTTTCTGAACGTATTTTCGGACATGCCGGGCTTCCGAAGGCGGGGTGGCGACGCAACCAGCGGTTGCACAAGTGCCGAAACGGCGAGGATTCAGACAAAATCCCCTTCCCCGCCGCGGGGCGCCCCGCCCGGCCGCACGACACCGGTGCGGGACGAGACATGCGGGCGGATGGACAGCTTCAAAGAGCACATTGGAACATAACACGAACATGCACCGAAAGCGAGCGCAAAGCGCGGCGGGCCCTACCCCGCCCGCCGCGCCCGGCCGTCCCC
>JAYRQX010000008.1:0-3161 GCA_041910415.1 Acetobacteraceae bacterium
CCGGCGACCAGCGGCACGGGGATGCCGTGCCGGGCACCAAGCGCCACCACGATGCCGAGTTGCGCATCCACCTCGGTCGCGCGCCTGCGCACAGCGAGGTCGCGCCAGATCCCGCTGCGCGGCTTGTGGGATCGCCGGTTCAGCGCGGCCATGTCGGCGAGGCTCCGCCGCACCGCCTCCCCGTCGCGTGGGCGGCCGAACCGCACGGCATCGGGCACGAAGCCGCCCACCGCCTCGCATCGCACGCCTTCGGCCTCGGCGACGCGGATCACCTCGGCGGCGAGATTCGCGAGCATCGACCGGTTTTCCGGGGCGTCGAGCACGTCGGCGATCGGCTCGCCCGAAACGGCCGTGGCGAAGAGCCAGGCGCCATAGGCCTCCTTGCCCCAGAGATGGCCCCAGACATTGTCCGTGGCCACCGTATTCGAGACGTAGCTGTCGCGCAGCAGGCCGACGAACCTTTCGACACGGCGTGTGATGGGGCCGTCGAGCTCCCCCACCCGGATCGTCCCCGGCCCGCCGAACAGAATGCGGCCGGGTTCAAGATAATCCGCCGCCATCGAATTGATGCAGGCGGCCAGCGTCCTGCCAGCGCCGACGCAGGCGGCGACGGCATGCGGATTCAGGCCGTTCTGCATGGAAAGCACGACGCTGCCCGGCCCGAGCAGCGCCGGCACGGGCCGCAGCGCGTCCTCGCTGTGCTGCGCCTTCACGGTCAGCACCACCGTCTCCGGCACCGCGCCGCCAAGCGCCCCGGCCAGCCCATCCGGCGTCACGGCGCGGGCGCGCACGGTGAACTCCTCGCGCCCCTCCAGGCGCAACCCGCGATCGCGGATGGCGGCGATATGGTCGGCGGCGCTGTCCACCAGCAGCACGTCATGCCCCGCACGGATGAGATGCGCGCCCAGGCTGCCGCCGATCGCGCCGGCGCCGATGATGACGATGCCCAATGCTGCCGCCCGTCAGCGCGGACCGGTGCCGGCGGCTTCGTGGAAGCTCGTCCCGGCGTCGCGCACCTGCGGCGGATCGGGCTGCACCTCCATCGCGACGATGCTCGACGCAACGCAGAGGTAGTAGCCGGAGATGATGTTCACGTCCGTGAGCTGCCGCGGCGTCAGCAGCCCGGCCAAGCGCGCGAAGACCGGCTGCGGCACACCCTTGAGTGAGGCATAGGCGAAGACATAGTCGCAAAGCGCCGCCTCGGTCTCGTCGAGGCCGCCCGGCGTGCGGCCTTCGCGGAGCGCATCGAGCTGCGCCTCGGTCAGCCCGGCCTGCAGCCCGAGCGGCCTGTGATGGTACCAGGCGTACGCAATGCCGCGGCCCGTGATGAGGATCACGAGCTCCTTCTGCAACTCCGTCAGCGCCGTGCGGTAGCGACAGTAGCGGCCGAGCTCGGAGATCGCGGCCATGCCTTCCGGCGCATGGCCGAAGGACTTCATGACGTTGGACACGATGCCGCGCGTGCCGCGGAAGGCGGCATAGGCGGCTTCCAGCTCCGGAGATCGGGCGGGGTCGGCTTCGGGCAGGCGCATGGTGCATGTCTCCTCGGGGTTGCGTCAGTCCTGCGGCCGGATCCCGGCCATGCGCACGGCGATGCGCTCTCCGTCATCGACAGCTTTTCCACGCACCTCCAGGTGCTGTCGAAGCCAGGCTGATGTCCGCTTCATCCGTCTGACAATCCAGAATGCGGGTGCCCGTCGGCGGCGGTCAATCGCGTCCGGCAGCATCGAGAATCCGGGTCAGTGCATCGAGAACATGCTGGATATGCGCCCGCATGAGGCCGCTGGCCGCTTCGTGGTTCCCTGCGCGGCACAGGCGCAGCAGCTCGGCATGTTCAAGCTGGGCGCGCCGCTGGTACTCGACGCTCGCTGCCAGTTGCACACGCGTGTAGCGATCTGACTCGCGCAGAAGGGTCGCCACCGTCGCAAGAGCCCGCGGGCGATGGGCGCGGGCATAGAGGCCGAGGTGGAACGCCGTGTTCAATTCACCCCAGCGATTGACCTCGTTCGCGTCGATCGCGCCGGCGTAGTTCTCGAGAAGGCGATCGAGCGCCGCGAGATCGGCCTCCGTGAGATTGGGCGCCGAGCAGCGCAGCAGATAGGGCTCGAGGATGGCGCGCATCTCCAGTGTCTCGGTCATCCGCTCGGGAGAGAGCGGCGAGACCGTCGCGCCGCGCTGCGGCTCGATCGTCACCAGGCCTTCGGCGTCGAGCTGGAACAGCGCCTCGCGCACCGGGATGCGGCTGATGCCGAGCTCCGCGGCCAGCATGTCCTGCTGCAGCTTCATCCCCGTGGCGTAGGAGCCATCGAGGATGCGCCGGCGGATCGCCTCGGCGGCGGCGGCGGTGACGGTCTTGTGGCCGTTCCCGAGTGCGGCTTCCCGCGCGGCTTGGCGTCCCATCGCATTGATTCCATTGGCTCTGCATAATTTATAAATTCTTCTTGACGCTGACAATTTATAAATTCTAAAGAAGACGCCATCGTCGAGAAGGAAATCAGGCCATGGCGCAGAAGGTGAATTGGCGGGGCGTCTTCCCCGCGGTGACGACGCAGTTCCGCGAGGATTTCTCGCTCGACGTGGAGGCGACGCGGAAGGTGATCGCCGGGCTGATCCGCGACGGCGTCTCCGGCCTGGTGGTCTGCGGCACGGTCGGCGAGAACTGCTCGCTCAGCACCGCCGAGAAGGTCGCGGTGATCGAGGCCGCGGTGGATGTGGCGAAGGGCAAGGTCCCGGCCGTCGCCGGTGTCGCCGAATTCACCACCGCCTTCGCCATCGACACCGCGCGCGCCGCGCGGAAGGCGGGCGTGGACGGCATCATGCTGATGCCGGCGCTGGTCTATTCGTCCAAGCCGCACGAGACGGCGGCGCATTACCGCAGCGTCGGCACGGCGATCGACCTGCCGCTGATGGTCTACAACAACCCGCCCATCTACAAGAACGCGGTGACACCCGACATCCTCGCCTCGCTCGCCGATGTCGAGACGATCCAGGCCTTCAAGGATTCCTCGGGCGACACGCGCGCCTTCACCGACCTGCGCAACATGGTGGGCGACCGCTTCACGCTGTTCGCCGGCCTCGACGACACCGTGGTGGAGAGCATCATGCTCGGCGCCGTCGGCTGGGTGTCGGGCATGTCCAATGCCTTCCCGCAGGAAGGCGAG
>JAYRQX010000009.1:0-2540 GCA_041910415.1 Acetobacteraceae bacterium
CCCCGATGAGCCAATCTGACGCCGCATCGCCCCCCGAAGCGGCCGCTATCCCGGTCGGCCCAGCGCATGGCCACGGCCATGGCATCCCCCGCGCACTGACCCCTGCCCTGATCCTCGGCGTCCTCGGCGTCGTCTACGGGGATATCGGCACCTCGCCGCTCTATGCGCTGAAGGCCGCGGTGATGCATTTCGCGGCCGACGGGGTGGAGCGGTGGGAGATCCTGGGGCTGCTGAGCCTGATCTTCTGGTCGCTCATGCTGACCGTGACGGTGAAATACATCCTCTTCATCCTGCGGGCCGACAACCGCGGGGAAGGCGGCATCCTCGCGCTCACCGCGCTCGCGCAGCGCACGGCATCGACCCCGCGCGGGCGGATGATCCTGGGCACGATCGGCATCACCGGCGCGAGCCTCTTCTTCGGCGACGGCATCATCACCCCGGCCATCTCGGTGCTCTCCGCCGTCGAGGGCCTCAAGGTCGTCTCCCCGGTCTTCGAGGAGGTGGTGGTGCCGATCGCGGTCGCCGTGCTCCTCGGCCTGGTCCTCGTGCAGTCGCGCGGCACGGAGCGCATCGGCGCGGTCTTCGGGCCGGTCATGGCGCTGTGGTTCTCGACCCTCGGCGTGCTCGGTCTGATCGAGATTTTTCATAACCCCGAGGTCCTGGCCGCGCTCTCCCCGACCTACGGAATCGCCTTCTGCGTGCACTACCATCTGGCCGCCTTCATCGCCTTCGGCTCGGTCGTGCTGGCGGTGACGGGGGCCGAGGCGCTCTACGCCGACATGGGCCATTTCGGCCGCCGGCCGATCCAGCTCGCCTGGCTGTTCTTCGTGCTGCCGGCCCTCGCGCTCAACTATTTCGGCCAGGGCGCGCTGCTGCTGCGCGATCCCTCGGCGCTCGAGAATCCCTTCTTCCTGATCGCGCCGGACTGGGCGCGCCTGCCGCTGGTGGTGCTGGCGACGGCGGCCACCATCATCGCCAGCCAGTCGATGATTTCCGGCGCCTATTCGATCGCGCGGCAATGCGTGCAGCTCGGCTACGCGCCGCGGCTCGAGGTCAGGCATACCAGCGGCACCGAGGAAGGGCAGATCTACATGCCCCAGGTGAACGCGGCGCTGCTCATCGGCGTCGTCATCCTGGTCATGGAGTTCAAGAACTCGGACAGCCTGGCGGCCGCCTACGGGCTCGCGGTGACGGGCACCTTCCTTTGCACCTCCTGCCTCGCCTTCGTGGTGTTCAAGCGGAAATTCGGCTGGTCCCTGCCGCTCGTGCTCGCCGTCTTCACGCCGCTCTGGCTGCTGGATGCGACCTTCTTCACCTCGACGGCGTTGAAGATCCCCGAAGGCGGCTACGTGCCGCTCATCCTGGGGATCGTGACCTTCGTGCTGATGACCACCTGGCACCGCGGGCGGGAATTGCTGTTCGCCCGCTTCCGCCAGGACAGCCTGCCGCTGAAATCCTACATCGCCCGCCTGCCGCAGAGCCGCACCACGCGCGTGCCGGGCATCGCCGTCTTCATGACGGGCCAGGCCGATTTCCTGCCCGGCGCCCTGCTGCACAACCTCAAGCACAACAAGGTGCTGCACGAGAATGTTCTCTTCGTGACCGTGATCAACGAGGACATTCCCCAGGTGAGCGCGGAACGGCGGCGGGAGGTCTCGGAACTTGCGCCCCACATCCACCGAGTCATCCTGCGCTATGGATTCCAGGAAAGCCCGAACATCCCGAAGGAGCTGGAAAGCCTGCGGGAGCTGGGCATTCCCTTCGAGCCGATGCAGGTCTCCTACTTCCTCGGCCGCGAGACGGTGGTGCAGGCGGCGGTGCCGAAGATGAGCCGGTGGCGCCAGTGGCTCTTCACGCTGATGAGCCGCAACGCCGTGCCGGCCACGGAATTCTTCCGCATCCCGTCCGATCGCGTGGTCGAACTCGGCGTGCGCGTCGCCATCTGACGGCGCGGCTCGCCAGCGCCTATATGGAAGCCATGACCTCGCGCGCAGCCCTTGAGCCCGTGACGGTGACGCTGGCGCTCGTCTCCGGCCCGAATCTTCCGCCGGGCGAGCACCCCGACCGTCGGATCGAGGCGACGCTCGTCCTGGACGCGACCGGGCGGCTTGATCCGGCAGCCTGGATCGCCGATCCCGCGCCCTGGCCGGCGCGGCGCACCGCGCCCGATGCGCCCGATGAGGAGGGGGTGGTGCATTACGATCCGGACGAGGGCTGGACGCTGCAATTCTGGCAGCGCGCGGCAGACCGGTCGGAGGCGCCGCCCTGGTCGATCGAGACCGGCGCCGAGCCGCTGCGCCCCGGCGAATACGTGACCGTCATCGCCCCGCACGGCGCCAGGCTGACCTACCGGGTCGTGGGCGTGGCGCCGCTCGGCTGATACCGGGCTCATGACATGCTGACGCATTTCATGCTTCACACGCCAGCGCGCCTCTGGCGCCCGGCTTCGCCGCACCCGCGGCGGATCAGCCTCGCTGACCGCGGGCGGGCCGCCTCCGCGGCCCTTGGCTTCGCCGGACCACCGGCGGGCGCCGTTCGGC
>JAYRQX010000010.1:0-5987 GCA_041910415.1 Acetobacteraceae bacterium
CGCCCGCCGCGAGGGCGCCGAGGCTGAACAGCGTGAGCGCCGCCGCAAGGATGATCTGTCGCATGGTCTCGCATTCCCGGCCGGGTCCAGTCTGGCATGGACCTCGTGGCGCGAGGGGATGCGCGCAAGGATGTGTCCGGGCGCTGAAGCGCTTCAGCCCATGACGCTCGGCAGCCAGGTCGCCGTCGCCGGGAACAGCACGACCAGCAGCAGCCCGATCACCTGGATGATCACGAAGGGCGTGATCCCGCGATAGACGTCGCGGGATGTCACGCCTTCGGGCAGCACGGACTGGATGTAGAACAGCGTGGGCCCCAGCGGCGGCGTCAGGAAGCTGGTCTGCAGGTTCATCGCGATCAGCACGCCGAGCCAGATGGGGTCGATCCCCATCTGCATCAGTACCGGCCCCGTGATGGGCACGACGATGATGACGATCTCCACGAAATCCAGCGGGAAGCCGAGGATGAAGATCACCAGCATCACGACGAACAGCGCGCCGTATTTCCCGCCCGGCACCATCTCCAGGAAGGCCTTCACAACCTCGTCCCCGCCCAGGCCGCGGAAGACGAGAGTGAAGAGCGTCGCGCCGATCAGCGTTGCGAAGATCATCGCCGTCACGCTCATCGTCGCGTGGCAGCTCGCCGAGAGCACGCCGTCGCGGAAGGTGCGCCAGAGCGAGACGGCGACGCCGTAGAAGATCACCGCCGTCAGCACCGCCGCACAGCCGAGCGCGACCTGGTCCCAGAGCGGCGTCTCGGCCCGGCCGAGCCGCAAATCCGCGACCCAGCCGAGTGCGACCAGCAGCAGCGCCGCGGCGTGGGCGAGGTGGATGGGCCAGGGATTCGCGTTGCCCATCCGAAGGCCCGCCAGCAGCGTCGCGCCGACGGCGCCGACGGCCGCCGCTTCCGTCGGCGTCGCGATGCCGACGATGGTGGCACCCAGGATCGCGATCAGCAGCACGATCGGCGCCACCATCACGCCGAGGATTTCCGATAGCGGCACCCCGCTCGATTCCTCGACCGGCATGGCCGGGCCGATCTCCGGTTTCCACCAGCAGAGGACGCCCTGGTAGATCGCATAGAGCGCCGTCAGCACGAGGCCAGGGATCATAGCGCCGGCATAGAGATCGCTGACCGTGATGGTGGTGACCGAAAAAATACCCTGCGCGAGCTGCGCCTGCTGCCAGGCGCCGGCCAGCACCTCGCCCAGGATGACGAGCACCGTCGCCGGCGGGATGATCTGGCCGAGCGTGCCGGCGGCGCAGATGCTGCCCGTGGCGAAGCCGGGCTCATAGCGGTAGCGCATCATGGCCGGCAGCGCGATCAGGCCCATGGTGACGACGGTTGCGCCCACCACGCCCGCCGCGGCGCCCAGCAGCGCGCCGACGACGGTCACGGAAATCGCCAGCCCGCCATTCATGCGCCCGAAGAGCCGCGCCATGGTCTTGATGAGATCGGGCGCGATCTGCGAGCGCTCGAGCATCAGCCCCATGAAGACGAAGAGCGGGATGGCGATCAGCGTCTCGCTCGTCATCGTCCCGAAGACGCGCTGCGCCAGCGCGCCGAGCAGGAAGGAATCGAAGACGCCGAAGATCACGCCGAGCGCGCCGAAGAGGATGGCGCAGGAGGTCAGCACGAAAGCGACGGGAATGCCCACCAGGATGAGGGTGCAGAGCGCCACCATCATCCCGATGTTGAGCCAGAGACCTGCGCCGGTCATGATTCTCTTGCCTCAGGCGCCGGCGCGCGCTCCGCGCGCTTGGCTTGCGCGCCGTGCACTGGCGCATTGGCGACAGCGGGCGGGTTGGGCGCGGTCGCGCTTTGCGCTCCCGGCCCGCGGCTCGCCGCGGGCCGCATGGCGCGTCGGATGGGGCGGTACATCACGCCTCGCCCACGGATTGGCGGTGGGGGAAGACGCTCGCCTCGCGCCCTGCGAGCACGCCGCAGGCGCGGATCAGCACGGAGAGCGCCTGGATGCCGAGCAGCCCTGCCATGACCAGGATCAGCGCCTTCAGATAGGGCTGCAACGGCAGGCCACCCATCTGCATGGGACCTTCGCTCAGGCGGAAGGACATCGCCACATAGCCCCAGCTCGCCCAGACCAGCAGGGCGCAGAAGGGCCAGACAGCGAGCACGACGCACAGGATCTCGACGACCGCGCGCTTCTTCTCCGACCAGTTCACCGAATAGAAATCCACGCGCACATGCGCATCCAGCATGTAGGCGTAGCCGATCGCCAGCATGAACAGGAAGGCGTGGGTGTAGACCACGATCTCCTGCGCCCAGACGACGCTGGTGCCGAAGCCGTAGCGCAGCACGACGACGCCGAACTGCCAGACCACCAGCACCACGGCGAGCCACATGACGCTGCGGCCGATCACCCGCGAACAGGCATCGACCGCATCCGCCAGGCGCAGGAGAGCACCCAACCCCTACTGACCCCAGCGGATCGGCAGGGTGCGGGAGTTGAAGTCGGCCGCGTAGGTATAGCGATAGTATTCGGCCGAGGTGTTGCGGAAGGTCGCGTAGCTGTCGGCGATGCGCTTCACCAGCGGGTCCTGGTGCGCGCGGAGTTCGGCCAGCATCTCGCCCGCCGTGTTGCCGAAGGCGATCAGCAGGTCGCGCGGCGCTTCGCGCACCACCACCTGGTGCCGCGTCACCAGTTCGCGCAGCGCGATCGGGTGGCGGACGTCGTATTCGGTGACCGTCTCCTCCGACAGCGACATGGTGGCGTAGCGGACGACGTTCTTCAGGTCGTCCGGCAGCGCGTTCCAGCGCGCCATGTTGACGCCGATCTCCTCGGCCGAGGACGGCTCCTGCACACCGGGAAAATAGTAGTTCTTCGCGACCTGCTGCAGGCCGAGCGGCGCGTCGCTGAAGGGCCCCAGGAATTCCGCCGCGTCGATCGTGCCGGATTGCAACGCGGCAAAAATCTCGCCCGCCGGCAGGCTGACGACCGAGGCGCCGGCGCGGCGGAACATCTCGGCGCCGAGGCCCGTGGTGCGGAAGCGCAGGCCCCGGAAATCGTCGATGGAGCGGATTTCGCGCTTGAACCAGCCCATCCATTGCGGGCCGGAATCGCCCGTTATGAAGGGCTTGATGTTGAAGCGCGCGTAGATCTCGTCATAGAGCGCCTGGCCGCCGGCATGTATCATCCAGCCCTGGCGTTCCTGCGCCGTCATGCCGAAGGGGAAGGAGCCGAAGAAGCCGATGCCCGGCGACTTCGAGATCCAGAAGGCCGGCACGCCGTGATAGAGATCGGCCGTTCCAGCCGCGACCGCGTCGAAGGCGCCCGGCGCCGGCACGACTTCGCCGGCCGCGAACAGGCGCACCGTCAGCCGGCCGTTGGACAGCGCCGCGATGCGGTCCGCGCAGCGCTGCGCGGCGACGCCGGGGCCGGGCAGGTTGCGCGGCCAGATCGTGACCATGCGCCATTCGATGCGGCCCTGGCTGAGCGCAGGGGTGGCGAGGCCCGTCGCCGCCGCGGTGGCGGCGGCCGTGCCCATCAGGAAACGTCGCTGCATGAAGTCTCTCCCGTTCTTGTTTCGCCAGCGTGGCAGGCCGGACCGCTCAGGTGAAGCGGGGAAAATCCGGCCCATCAAGGGGATCGCCCGTGTTCAGCTTGATGTGCCTCAGCGGCGGCGAGCCGCCGCCCTTCCTGTCGATGTAACAGGCATCGTCGCCCACCCAGCGGGCGGAAAAGACGCGCCGGCGGCGCTGCGGGGAGGTATTGGCCGGCGCGCCATGCACCGTGCGGAAGTGGAAGGCGACGGCGTCGCCCGGCTCCATCTCCCAGCCCAGGATCCGGTAGTCGCCGCGGTGCCCGTCGATGTCGGGCATCTCGTCCCGGTCGTCATCGGCGTAGAGATCGGTGCCGTCGAAGCGCTTGGGCTTGTGGATCTTGCTCCACCGATGGCTGCCCGCGATGCATTCCAGCGTCACGTCGCGGCCCACGGGGTCGAGCGGAATCCAGAAGCTGACCGTCTGTTCGCCGCCCACGCAGTAATAGGGGCCGTCCTGGTGCCAGGGGGTGACGATGCTGGTGCCGGGTTCCTTGACCAGGATGTGGTCGTGGAAGAAGCGGGCACCGCTGCTGCCCATGAGCTGCTTCGCGATGACAGCACCCGGGCCCTGCTCGATGAACGCCCGGTACTGCGGGATGCGCTGCCAGTTGCAGAGATCCTGGAAGAAGCGCGCGGAGCCGTCCTTGGGCGTGTAGCTGCGCTCGAACGGCCCCGGATAGGTCATCAGCAATTCGGTGCCCTCGCGCAGCGCCTCGACCCAATCGGTGAAGGCGCCGCGCAGGATGGCGACGCCGTCCTCGGCATAGCCGGGCGCCAGGTGGGAAAAGTCCATGCGATCCGCCTCCGGCTGGAAGGCGCGGCACGCAAGGCGCGTGCCGCGCGGCCTGTCACTGTCCGAAGCGGACGTGGCGGAGCTGGATGTAGTTGTCGGCCGTCTGCACCACGGTCCAGCCGTTCCGCACCGCCCAGACGATCTGCTGCTGGTGCAGAGGGATGTAGGCGACGTCGTCGCGGATGATGCCCGACGCCTCGCTGATCATGCGCTGGCGCGCCGCCGGATCGGTCTCGGTGCCGATGCGGGCGATCAGGCTGTCGAGCCGCGGGTTGGAATAGCCGCCATTGTTGAACACGCCGCGGGTGCCGTCCCGCGTGCCGGCGAGGTTGAACAGCGCGTTGTGGGCGTCCGAGGTCGCCGGCGACCAGCCCAACAGGTAGAAGCTGGTATTGTAGCGGGGGCCGAGGATTTCGGCGAAGTACCGCGCGCGGGTCTGCGCGGCGAGCGTCACGCGGATGTTGATGCGCGCCAGCATGGCGACGATCGCGGTGCAGATCGCCTCGTCATTCACGTAGCGGTCGTTCGGGCAATCCATCGTCACGCCGAAGCCGTTCGGGAAGCCCGCCTCCGCCAGCAGGCGGCGCGCGCCGTCCAGGTCCACGGGCAGGCGGCGGTCATCCGCTTCGAGGAAGCCGTTCACGCCCGGGCCGTAGATCAGCCCGGTCGGGCGCGACTGGCCGCGCATGACGGTGCGCTGGATCGCCTGCACGTCGATCGCCTGGTAGAAGGCGCGGCGCACGCGCACGTCCTGGAAGGGGTTGCGCCCCTGCACGTCGGATTTCAGCAGCTGCGGCCGCATCTGGTCCATGCCGAGATAGATCGTGCGCAGCTCCGGCCCCTGGATGATCGTGAGGCCATTGGTGCGGCGGATGCGCTCCACATCCTGCGGCGGCACGGTGTAGACGAAATCGACCTCGCCCGAGAGCAGGGCGGCGACGCGCGTCGCGTCGTTGGCGATGATGTTGAGCTCCGCGCGGGTGATGTTGTGGCGCGGCGTGTCCCACCAGTTGGGGTTCGGCACCAGCACGGTGCGGCGGTCGGGCTCGCGGCTCTGCAGCAGGAAGGGGCCGGTGCCCATGGCGTTGCGGGTGGCGAAATTCTCCTCGCGGCTGGTCAGGTCCGCGGGCCGCGTGGAGTTGTTCCGTTCCGACCAGGCGCGGGACATGATGCCCCAGTTGGTGATCTGCTGGATCAGGATCGGGTCCGGCTCGTTGGTCTCGAAATCCACCGTGTGGTCGTCCACGGCGCGGACTTCCTTCACCGTCGCCAGGACCGAGGCCATGCTGGAGCCCGGCGCGCGCACGCGCTGCACGCTGAACACCACGTCGTCGGCCGTGAAGGGCGTGCCGTCCGAGAAGCGCACGTTGCGGCGCAGATGGAAGCGCCAGACGGTCGGCGAGACCTGCTCCCAGCGCTCGGCCAGCGCGGGTTCCGGCCGCATCTGCTGGTTCCGGCGCACCAGCGGCTCGTAGATGTTGGAGTTGAAGGCGAGCAGGAAGGTCTCCTGTCGCGTGTAGGGGTCCATCGAGTTGACGTCGCCGTCATTGGCCCAGCGGAAGACGTTGGCACCGGCGGGGGCGGTGAGGGCGCTGGCCGCGACCAGGGCGGCGGCGAAGGCGAGGCGACGCA
>JAYRQX010000011.1:0-2212 GCA_041910415.1 Acetobacteraceae bacterium
CCGCCGTCACGCGCTCGGCGGCGCGCCTTGCCCGCTACGGTGCCGCCCTTGCGCGCGAAGCGGCGCTTCTCGCGGACGCCGTGCCACGCTCGGCAGGCGTCGGTCATCTGCATTTCGGCGGCGGCTCGCCGGACGCGCTCGGGGCGGATGGGCTGGCACGGGTGCTCGCGGCGCTGCGCGCCGCCCTCCCCCTGCGACCCGGCGCCGAAATCGCGGCGGAACTGGATCCGCGCAACCTGGACGCCGCGACGGTGGCGGCCCTGGCGGAAGGCGGGCTGACGCGCGCCAGCCTCGGCGTGCAGGACATCGCGCCGGAGGTACAGGCGCTGATCGGCCGGGCCCAGCCGGACGACCTGGTCGTCGCCTCGGTCGACAGGCTGCGCGCGGCCGGCGTCGCGGCGATCAACCTCGACATCATGTACGGCCTGCCCGGCCAGACGGTCGCCCATGTCGAGGCCACGGCACGCTTCGTCGCGCGGCAGGGTGCGGCGCGGGTCGCGGCCTTCGGCTACGCGCATGTCCCCTGGATGCGAAAGCACCAGAATGCGATCGATACCGCCCTGCTGCCCGGCGCGGCCGAGCGGCTCCGCCAGGCCGAGGCCATCGAGGCCGTGTTGCGGGCCGAAGGCTATGTCGTCATCGGCATGGACCATTTCGCCCGCCCCGACGATGAGATGGCCGTCGCCGCCGCCGCCGGACGCCTCAAGCGGAACTTCCAGGGCTACACGACCGACGACGCGCCGGTGCTGCTGCCGCTCGGTG
This sequence comes from Acetobacteraceae bacterium, assembly GCA_041910415.1. Classification (GTDB taxonomy): domain Bacteria; phylum Pseudomonadota; class Alphaproteobacteria; order Acetobacterales; family Acetobacteraceae; genus JAYRQX01. Next base: position 763 of record JAYRQX010000011.1, read on the forward strand.
CCTCCGCCATCGGCCGGACACCGCGCGGCTTCGCGCAGAACGAGCCGGACGAGCGGCGTTGGCTGGCCGCGGTCGAGGCCGGCCGGCTCGCCATCACACGCGGCGTCGCGACGACGGATGACGATCGCCTGCGGGCCCGCTTGATCGAGACGGTGATGTGCACCGGCGCGATCGCGCGCAGCGCCGTGCCGGCACCGATCCTGGAGAAGGCACAGTCACGGCTCGACGTGCTGATCGCGGATCGACTGATCGAAGACCGCGGGGCGCAGCTTGTTGCCACCGGGGAGGGCATGCGGTTCCTCCGCCACTTCGCCGCATGCTTCGACGCCCACCTGCCGACCGGCGGGAACCGCCACAGCGCGGCGGCCTGAATAACCTCAGCGCGGGCCGCAAAGAACCGAAAGCGATTCGATCAGTTCGGTCGGATCGTAGGGCTTGGTGAGCACCATCGCATTCTCATGGCCTGGAGGAAGGCCCTCCGCCCCGTAGCCCGTCGCCACCAGGAAGGGAATTCCGAGGGCGGCCAGGGCATCGGCGATCGGCGCCGAGGTCTCGCCGCCGAGGTTCAGATCGATGACAGCCGCTTCCGGTCGGTCGTGCTTGAGCAGGGCCAGGGCTTGTGTGACCGACGGCGCCGGCCCCAGGATCCGGCATCCCGCATCGGCGAGGGCGTCCTCAAGCAGCATCGCCACCAGCGCCTCGTCCTCGACGACCAGGATCAGGCGTCCCTGAAGGTCGGCCATGCACCCCTCACTCATCCGAACGCGCGGGCCCAGGCCCGGCGACACAAAGCCAAGCGCCTCTCCCGAAGAGGCTGAAATGTCATAGCCCAGCTTTAGCAAATCGTCATGGCCCGCCCCATCTTGTGATCGCGGCGTTCAGGCCCGCCTCAGCGACAACGCGATGACGCCGAGGCCCAGGAGGCCCAAGGCCGCCATGATCGATATCGCGATGCCTGGGCCGAGCTGGTCCGCCAGCGCGCCGATCAGCAGCACGCCGAACGGGCTCATCCCGATGCAGGTCGTGATCAGGCCCAGCAGGCGGGACCGCGCTTCCAACGGCGCGTCCAGCATCACGAGCGACGTCTGGTTCGCCGCGAAGGCCGCGACGCCGATGCCGCCGACGAACAGCAATCCGACCACCGCGGGCCAGGAGGTCAGGAATGACGCGACCAGGAGGAGCACCGCGAAGCCGGCGGATCCGAGGATGAAGCCGCGAGCGCCTGTGAAGATCCGCGCCGTCCAGCCGGAGGCGATCAGCAGCCCGCCGATCAGCCCCCCGGCGGGCTCCGCCGCCGCCATGATCCCAACCTCGAAGGGCGAGGCCCCGAAGACCGCTCGGCCGAAAGCCGGCAGGACGGCGGTATAGGCAAAGGCGAAGGCGTTCATCACGATCGTCGCGGCGAGAACGGCGCGGATCACGGCATGCCGCCACGCCAGGCGGATCGCCG
>JAYRQX010000012.1:0-2867 GCA_041910415.1 Acetobacteraceae bacterium
CCGCACATTCGGGCCGGTCGGCACCAGCGGGCGGGTGAAGCCGTAGCCGGCCGTGTGGATCGCGTTCCGCGGCACACCCTGGCGGACCAGTTCGGCGGCGACATTGTTGGCGCGGCGGATCGAGAGGCCCTGGTTGTACCGGGCGGAGCCCACCGTGTCCGTGTGGCCCGCGACCTCGATCCGCGTGACCTGCTGGGTGCGCGCGGCCTGCGCCGCCTGGCCCAGGATCTCGCGCGCCCGGTCCGTCAGCCGGTCCGACGCGAAATCGAAGAACACCAGGAAGCTGCGGGCCGGCGCGGGCGTCGCCACAGCCGGCGGGGCGGGGCGTGCCTGGCCGAAATTGTAGCGGACGGTCAGCAGGACATTCTGGGTGGAGGTGGCTGGCAGCACGGTGATCGACGTGCGGGTCCCGGGGCCCGTCAGCGTGCCGGACAGGTCGATCTGCGACGATGCGGTATAGCGATACTCGATGCCGACGGCGAGGCCGGGGATCGAGCGGATGGGCACCGCGAGACCCGCGATGGCCTGATAGGCGAAGCCCCCGGCCGAGCTGTCCACGGAAAGGCCGTAGGTGCCCTGCGTGCCCGCGACGGCATTGTTGATGGAGGACCAGCGCGTCCAGCTATAGCCGATGCCGCCGCCGACATAGGGCATGACCACGCCCAGGTCGAAATCATAGAACACGTTCGCGAAGACGCCGAGCGACTGCGCCCGCCCGCCCGATGCCGGGCGGGAGAACAGCAGGCCGCCGCCGCTCGCGTCATTCTGCCGATAGGCGAGTTCCAGCTCGGTGCGCAGGCCATTGCCGAAGCCCCAGCCGAGGCTGCCCAGGGCGACCGGACCCGCATTCCAGGTCCGGCGGAAATGATTGCTCGGCGTCGAAAGATCCGTGCTGACCGGCGGGAAGATCGACTGATTCGTCTCCGCCAGCCAGGTGGTGCCCAGCCCGCCGCCAACATAGAGTCCGTTGACGGGTTGCGCGGCAGCCGAGGCGGCCGACGCGATCACCGCGGCGCCGGCGAGCAGGCCGAGACGTCGAAACATTCCACAATCTCCAGAAAAGAGACGGCCGTGCCGCGAGGAGTCGGCAATTCCACCAATCGGAATATATCTAATTGGGAATGAGGGTCCACCCTTCTCCCCATCCCGATGCCTGCATTCCGGCGGCCCGACGATCACGGCTTGATCAGCGTCCCGGATCCTTCGTCGGTAAACAATTCGAGCAGCACGGCATGCGCAACGCGCCCGTCCAGGATGACGGCACCTTTGACGCCGCGCTCGATCGCATAGATGCAGGTTTCCACCTTCGGGATCATGCCGCCCGCGATCCAGCCCTCGGCGATGCCGCGCTTCACATCGGCCACCGTCATTTCCGCGATCTTGTTGCCGTCGCGACCGAGAACGCCCGCGACATCGGTCAGCATCAGCAGGCGTTCCGCCCCAAGCGCGCCTGCGATCGCGCCGGCGACGGTATCGGCGTTGATATTGTAGGTCTGGCCTTCCGCACTGACACCCACGGGCGCCACGACCGGCACGATATCCGCGCCGATGAGCAGTTTCAGCACGCGCGGGTCGATCGATTCGGGTTCGCCCACGAAGCCCAGGTCGAGCACCTGCTCGATCTTCGAATCAGGATCGCGGACCGTGCGCGTGAGCTTCCGCGCCCGCACAAGCGCGCCATCCTTGCCCGATATGCCGACCGCGATCGCCCCGGCCCGCGTGATCGCCTCGGCCACCTGCTTGTTCACCGGACCGGCCAGGACCATCTCGACGACATCCAGCATCTCCGCATCCGTCACGCGCAGACCCTGGACGAAATTCGACTTGACGTTGAGGCGCTTGAGCATCGCGTTGATCTGCGGCCCGCCGCCATGCACGACGACCGGGTTGATGCCGACCTGCTCCAGCAGGGCGATATCGCGCCCGAAACGCAGGGCGGTGGCCTCCTCGCCCATGGCGTGACCGCCGTATTTCACGACGACCACCTGGTCGTCATAGCGCTTGAGGAACGGCAGGGCGGCCACCAGACTCTCCATCCGATCCCGCGCGTCGTCCGTCATGTGCATTCCCCCGCAAGCGCTGCAGCGCGGGTCGTCTAGGAGCGGCCCAGCGGCGCGGTCAAGGGCAGCGCCCCATCGTGACAACAGCAGGAGCACAGAACCGTTGCGATAACGGCTCGTGACAATGATGTCGGCCTGTCTTATTTGCTTGCACGAGAGTCCGGCTTCGTTCACGGTTACGTGACACGATTCCAGCAAAGTTTGCGCGGACGCCATCGCCGGGCGTCCTGTCCTGACGCCCAACGTACGGAGCCTCGCCTGATGCGGCCGATCGCCTTGCTTCCCCTGCTTGCCCTCACCGCCTGCCTCGGGCAGGGCGGGGACAACATCACGGAGACCAGGGTCGACAGGGCCCAGACCCAGAATGTCCGGGTCGCCGGCATCCCGCAGCCCGTGCAGCTCGGCGGTTTCATGGACACCGGCCGCCGCATGGTGGTGGGCGGGACGGTGCCGCGCCATGAGGTCGTCATCACGCTGAACGGCCAGGAAGCGATCCGGCAGGTCGTGAACACCTACCGCGACACCGACATTTCCGGCAATTGGCAGGGGCGGCCCGTGACGGCGAACTGCCGCTACTCCAACGACTTCGACAGCAACTACCGTTCCTCCAGGCAGTTCGCATGCGCCGTCGCGGTGGCGCAGCAGCAGGCCGGGACGCTGACATTCACGGCCTATGGCCGCGGCCGCCGGCCCGAGCAGACCGCCGCCGCGAACTGACGCGCGCGCCTCGTTTCCATCCCGTGCCTGGATAGTCCCCGGTCAGCCCCGACCGGGGCTTTTCCGTGTGCCGTCGCCGGGCGGCTCCGA
>JAYRQX010000013.1:0-8779 GCA_041910415.1 Acetobacteraceae bacterium
CCTCCACCGCGCCGGTGCCGAGGACGCGGAGCCGCGGCTGGGCGGGCTGGGCCAGGGCGGCGGGCGCGGCAAGGGCGGCGAGGAGGAGGGCGCGGCGAGCCATGGGTGCAGGATGGCCGCCGGCCCGTGTCAAAAATTCGGCCAGATGCCGGGGGTCGCCAATTCGCCGAGATGCCCGTCGGGGTCGCGGAAATAGAGGCTCGTGCCGCCCCGGGGCCAGCGCATGCGGGCTTCCTCGGCGACGCCCTGCGCGGCCAGCCGCGCTTCCCAGCCCGGCAGATCGGCCGCGGCGATGGCGAGCGCGTAGTGGACGGGCCCGTCCCCGTCATGCGGCGGAATGGTGCCGCCGGGCAGGTGCACCGCCTCCGTCGTGCCGCCCTTGAGGAAGAGCAGCAGCACCGTCGCGCCGATCGCGTAGGCGGTCAGCCGGTCGTCCGCGAAGGCGGGCGAAAGGCCGAGCACGCCTTCGTAGAAGGCGCGGGCGCGCGGCATGTCAGCCACATAGAGCGCGGTTTCCAGAACGCCGCTCAATGGCGGCGCGGTGTGCGGGCCGCTCATCGCATCCTCCCGTCGCTGATCCCTGCGGCACCAACGCCGCCATTGTGGCGGAGGCGTCCCGGATGCCATGCTGCCGCGCAAAGGAAGCAAGCCATGGCCCAGCCGATCAAGAATCCCGCCAAGCCGCCGCCGCGGATTCCCCAGACCTGGACGATCCTCGGCGTCGAGGGCAAGCGCAAGGACTATGCCCCCATGAGCCTGCAGAGGGAGGCGGGGCCGGTCACCTACAAATCCTCCGCCTTCGCCGAGAAGCTCTCGCCCTCCTCCTATATCGGCACCTACACGACGGTGAAGGAATACGATGTCTGGACGCTGTTCAACACGGCCTGCGGCATCATCAAGGACCGCTGCTGCAAGAGCTCGGACTGCACCAAGTATTTCATGAGCCTGGGGAAGAACCTCAACCTCAACGACTTCCTGGAATGGACGATCGAATGGGGCTACTGGCGCGCGACAAGCCGCACCGGACCGCCGCCCATGGCGGGCGGCAGCGTCGCGGTGCTGGACGCGGAGGTGATCACCCAGAACTACGAGACGCGCTATGCCTGCATCATCATCAGCGAGACCTCGCTCGTGAACGCGACGAAGCTCGCCTCGACCATGGTGCATGAGCTCGCCCATGTCGCCGGCGCGCCCGGGGCGACCGACAGCGAGCGCGATGCCGCGCTGGCCGACCGCAAGGGCAAGGAATACCGCCGCCTGATCGCGGCCGAGATGTCGCTGAAGAACTGCCTGCTCGACGGCGAGTTCCACGGCGATGCCGTCGGCACGCTGTTCGACATCCAGGACCGCATGCGCAAGACGCTGGCCTGACCTGGGACGCGGCGCCTTGCCTCCGCCGCGCGGGGCAGGAATCCTGGCGGCCTGCATCCCGGGGATCCCACCGACATGGCCTTTGCCCTCGGCGCCGCGAAGGCGCCCGCCATCCTGCGCAACAGCGCGCTCGATGCCGATGCCGTGCAGCAGGCGCGCGTGGACCTGGCCGCCTGCTTCCGCATGGCAGCCCGCCTCGGCATGCACGAGGGCATCTGCAACCACTTCTCCTTCGTCGTGCCGGGGCGCGAGGACCTGTTCCTGGTCAACCCCTATGGCTGGGCCTTCGCGGAAATCACCGCCTCGCGCCTGCTGATCTGCGACTTCGCAGGCCATGTCGTGGCCGGCGAGGGCGTGCCGGAGGCGACGGCCTTCTACATCCATGCCCGCGTGCACAGGAACGTCCCGCGCGCCAAGGCGGCCTTCCACACCCATATGCCGAACGCGACGGCGCTCGCCATGCTGGAAGGCCCGCCGCTGCTCTGGGCCGGGCAGTCCGCGCTGAAATTCTACGGCCGCACCCATGTGGACGAGGACTACAACGGGCTCGCGCTCGACGAGCGCGAGGGCGACCGCATCGCGGCCAGCATCGGGGACGCCGACATCGTCTTCATGAAGAACCACGGCGTGATGGTGGTGGGCCCGTCCATCGCCTTCGCCTGGGACGACCTCTATTACCTGGAACGCGCGGCCGAGGCGCAACGGCTCGCGGTCTCCATGGGGCGTCCGCTCAAGGTCGTGCCGCCGGAGATGGCGGCGCGCACCTACGCCCAGATGCGCGAGGGCGACCGCGACAGCGCGCGGCTGCACCTGGAAAGCATCAAGCGCATCCTGGCCAGGGACGAGCCGGATTTTATGCGTTGAGTTTTGCAGGGACTTTGTTTGCCTCAATCGCCGGCGCCGCCTCCGGCGGCCTGGCTTTCGCGCCGTACACTGCCGGACTGGCGGCCGCTGACGGTCCGGGCGCGGTCGCGCAGTGCGCTCCCGGCCCGCGCGCGGCGCGGGCTGCCTTTTGGGGGGGCGTGTAAGCGAGGCGGCGCCGAAGCGCGCCGGACGCATCGATCCGGTGGGCCTCGCGCTGCTGGTGACCAACACCACGGGCTGGGGCCTGAACTGGCCCGCCATGAAGGTGCTGATCGCCATCCTGCCGCCGCTCTCCATCCGCGCCATCTGCGGCACGATCGGCGTGACCGCGCTGCTGCTGATCGCGCTCGCGCGGCGGGAATCGCTCGCCGTGCCGCGCGCGGTGCGCGGGCGGCTCGTGCTGGTGGCACTGCTCAACATCACGGGCTGGATGGGGCTGGCGAGCTTCTCCCTGCTCTGGCTCTCCGCGGCCGAGGCGACGGTCGTCTGCTACACCGTCGCCGTCTGGGCGGCGCTGTTCGCCTGGCCGATCCTGGGCGAGCGGCCGAGCGTCACGCGCCTGCTCGCGCTGGTGCTGGCCATGGGCGGCATCTCGCTGCTGGTGCTGGCGCGCGGCCTCGACATCGGCCTCGCCAAGCTGCCGGGCGTCGGCTTCGGGCTTGGCGCGGCAATTGCGTTTGCCTTGGGGACCGTGCTGACCAAGCGGTTCCCGCTGGGCCTGCCGCCGGCCGCGAATGTGATGTGGCAGGTGCTGATCGGCTGCACGCCGCTGGCGCTGGGCGCGCTGCTGATGGAGACGCCGCATGTTGAGCGCCTCGGCACCGGCGGCTGGCTGCTGATCCTCTATGGCGGGCTGGTGGGGCTCGGCGTCGGCTACCTGCCCTGGTTCGCGGCGCTGAAGCGGTTGCCGGCCTCGGTCGCCGCGCTGGGCACGCTGATCACGCCCGTCGTCGGCGTGCTGGGGGCGGTGATCTTCCTGGGCGAGCCGCTGGGCTGGACGGAGAGCCTGGCGCTGCTGCTGACCATCGCGGGGGTGGCGCTGGCGGTCAGGGGCTGAACGGGGTAGGGGCTCGGCCATGCGACCGGCCCATTCACCGACACCTTGCAGCCCGCAAAGCGGGCTGGGAGCGCACGGCGCGACCGCGCCCAGACCGCCCGTCCTGCCCGATGCGCCAGTGCCGGGCGCGAAAGCCAAGCAGCCGGAGGCTGCGCCGGCGATTGAGGCATGCTCATGCGCCCCCTGATCCGCCTGCTGCCCGGCCGTGACCGGCGCGCCAAGGGCGGGCATCCCTGGATCTTCTCGAACGAGATCGCCATGACGCCGGCGGCCAGGGCGCTGCCGCCGGGCAGCGTCGTGCGCATCGAGGGCGATGACGGGCAGAAACACGGCGCCTGGCACTTCAACCCGCACAGCCTGATCGCCGCGCGGTTTCTCGACACCGACCCGGATGCGGGGTGCGGCGACGCGGCCTGGTTCCGCGCGCGGCTGGCCGAGGCGCTGGCGCTGCGCGAGCGGCTCTACGACACGCCCTGTTACCGCTGGGTCCATGCCGAGGCGGACGGGCTGCCAGGCCTGGTGGTGGACCGCTATGGCGATGTGATCGCGCTGCAGGCCAACACCGCCGGCATGGACCGTGCGACGCCGGCGATCGTCGAGGCGTTGCAATCGCTCGTCGCGCCGCGCGCGATCGTCGCCAAGAACGACAGCGCCGTGCGGGGGCTGGAAGGGCTGGCCGAGGAGACGGTGGTGCTGGCCGGCGATGCCGCGGGCGCCGAGGCCGTGCAGGGCGTGCTGCACTTCCCCGTGGACCTGATCGGCGGTCAGAAGACCGGCTTTTTCTATGATCAGCGCGAGAACAGATTGCGCGTCGCCGCGCTGGCGAAAGGGCAGATGGTGCTGGACGCCTTCTGCCACACCGGCGGCTTCGGCCTGCATTGTGCGGTCGCGGGGGCGGAGAGCGTGACCTTGCTCGACCGCAGCGCGGCGGCGCTGGAGGCCGCGATGGAAGCGGCACGCGGCGCCGGGGTGGCGGAGCGCGTCACCACGCGCCGCGCCGAGGCGATGGAGGAGCTTGAGCGCATGCTGGGCGAGCCCAGGCGGTATGGCGTGGTGATCGCCGACCCGCCGGCCTTCGCCAAGTCGCGCAAGGACCACGGGCCGGCGCTGCGCGCGTATGCGAAACTCGCGCGTATCGCGGCGGGTCTCGTCGCGCCGCAGAGTTTTTTATTCATCGCCTCCTGCAGTCACCACGTCGCGCCCGGCGAGTTCGCGGAGGCCGTGACCTGGGGTGTGCAGCGGGCGCGGCGAACGGCGAGAATCCTGTTCCAGGGCGGTGCCGGGCCCGACCATCCGCTGCACCCGATGCTGCCGGAGAGCGCGTATCTCAAGGGCATGCTGCTGCACCTGCGATGACGCCGGCGTTGCACGGCGCCTACCGGCGCACGGCCTATGAAGCCGCCGGCGCCGTCGCGCGGGTGGGCTGGCGGAGCGCGGCGGTGGATGCACTGCTCGCGCGTCTCGGCGCGGCGCGGGGCGCCTTCGTCACGGCCTGGAATCCCTGCAGCCGCGCCATGCCCTGGGGGTGGAACGACCGCATGGGCCAGCGGCTTCGCGCCGCCACCCGCCGCATCCCCCGCGCCGAGGGCTGGGGCCGTGCGCGGGGCTGGGGCGAGCAGCACCTGCTTCTCGCGACCGACCCCCGCCGCGCCGCGGTGATCGCCCGTCGCTTCCGGCAGAACGCGATCGTCGTTATACGGCGTGGGCAGAAGGCGCGGCTGGTGTTGCTCCGCGCGCCTCAGTGCTCCGCGCCCTCGCGGGTGTCGAAGTAACGGCCGATCTGGCGATAGGCATAGCCCGCCGCCAGCAGCGCCATCGCGATGCCGACATGCTCGTTGGTCAGGTGGATGCTGTGGCTTGCGCCGAGGAAGAGCCCCAGCAGCGCGACCGCGGAAGCGCCGGCAAGGCGCAGGATCAGTGAGGACGTCATCGGCATCGTTCTCCCAGTGTCGTCATCCGCTAGAGATACCGCGTGCGCACATCAAGGCTGCTCTCCCGCCCCAGCTTGTCGAAATGCTCGGCGAGCCATTTCTCCGAAGCGTCCCGCCCATAGCCGCGCAGGATGGAGAGGAACCCCCAGTCGCCGTTCAGCTTGGTCGAGAGCTTGAAGCCGCGCATGCGGTCCTCGTCCTCGATCACATGCAGGAAGAGCCGCCGGTAGCGCGGCTGCTCCAGCCGCCCGGCATCGAGCAGCCGCTGCACGAAGTCGATCGCGCGCATCTCCGCCATCAGGGACCCGTTGAAGGTGATCTCGTTCAGCCGGTTGATGATGTCGGAGGGCGTGGTCGGGATCTCGTCGCGCACGATGGGGTTGAGTTGGATGATCACCAGATCGGGCGGCCCGCCCTGCTCGTAGAGCGGCCACAGCGCCGGATTGCCGAGGTAGCCGCCATCCCAGTAGGGCTCGCCCTCGATCTCCACGGCCTTGAAGATCTGCGGCAGGCAGGCGGACGCCATCAGCGCATCGACCGACAGCTCGCGCCGCGAGAAGACGCGCGGCTTGCCCGTGCGCACCGAGGTCGCGCTGACGAAGAGCCGCGGCGTGCGGCCTTCGCGGTGCAGCACCTCGAAGTCGATCGCTTCCTCCAGCGCCTTCCTCAGCGGGTTGTATTCCACCGGGAAGGGGTTGAGCTGGTACGGGGACAACATGCGCGTCAGCGTGTCGAAGGTCTGCCAGGCGATGGAATAGGTGAGGTCATAGCCCCAGATCGCCTGTTCCCAGGGCAGGCTGCGCAGCGGGCTGACCGACAGCTTCGCCCCGATGTCGCGCCAGAAGGTATCGAGCGTGCGGATGGCCCCGTCATGCCCGCCCTCCATCAGCCCCTGCACCAGGATCGCCGCGTTGATCGCCCCGGCCGAGGTGCCGGAGACGCCGTCGATCTCCAGCCGGTCATCCTCCAGCAGCCGCTCCAGCGCGCCCCAGGTGAAGGCGCCATGCGTGCCGCCGCCCTGCAGGGCGAGGCTGATCTTCTTCTTCGCCGGCGGCCTCGCCACCGCCGGTGCAGCGAGGCCCGAAGTCGCGCTCACGAAGCGGTCCAGCCGCCGTCGATGGAGAGCGCCGCCCCGTTCACCCCGCCCGAGCCGGGGCCGCAGAGGTAGAGCGCCATGCGCGCGACCTCCTCCACCTCGATCCAGCGCTTGGAGGGCTGGCGCACCATCAGCATGTCGAGCGCCTGCTCCATGCTGACGCCGTTCTTCTCCGCGAGCGGCCTGACCTGGCCTTCCGCGAGTGGCGTGCGCACGAAGCCCGGGCAGATCGCGTTGCAGGTGATGGGCGTCTTCGCGACCTCCACCGCCACCACCTTCGTCATGCCGATGATGCCGTGCTTGGCCGCGACATAGGCGACCTTGAAGGGGCTCGCGACCTTGCCGTGGGCGGAGGCGATGTTGATGATCCGCCCCCAGTCGCACCGGCGCATCCCCGGCAGCACCGCCCTGGTCGCGTGAAAGGCCGAGGAGAGGTTGACCGCGATGATCGCGTCCCACTTCTCCTCGGGGAATTCCTCGACCGGGCTGACATGCTGGATGCCCGCATTGTTGACCAGGATGTCCACCCCGCCGAGTTCGGCTTCCGCCTGCGCGACCATGGCGCGCACGCCCGCGGGCTTCGACAGGTCGGCGTCGGAATGGGGCGCCTCGGCAACGCCCATCGCGTCCCCCACCGCGCGCCGCGCGGCCGCGATGTCCTCGGGCCTGCCGAAGCCGTTCAGCATGACCTGCGCGCCGGCCCTGGCGAGCAGCGTCGCGATGCCGAGGCCGATGCCCGAGGTCGAGCCGGTGACAAGGGCGTTCCGCCCGCCGAGTGAGCGTTCCATGCTGCCCGATTCCTCCCTGATGCCGGCACTAAGCGTCACGGCAGCCATTTGAGCAAGCCGACCAGGCGCTTCGTCGCGGGGCTGAGCAGCTTCGGCGTGTAATACTCGCCGGCCGCGCGCTTCAACGCCTCCCCCGCCGTCGGATAGGGCATCACGAGTCCGGCCAGCGCCGAGAGCGGCAGCCTGCGCCCGATCATCAGCCCGGCCAGCGCGGCCTGGTCCCCGGCCCGCGGGCCGACCAGGCTCGCGCCCAGCAGCCGCCCCTTCCTCGAAACGACGAGCTTCACCAGCCCCTCGGCGCGGCCCTCCGCGGCCAGGCGGTCATTCTCCGCCCAGGGGAAGCGCAGGATGGTGATGTCGTTGTGGCCCGCCGCGCGCGCCTCGGCCTCGGTCAGCCCGACCTGGGCGATCTCGGGGTCCGTGTAGGTGACGCGCGGCAGCGCCGCGAAATCCACGCGGCCGGGCAGGCGGAACAGCATGGTGCGCGCGATCAGCGCCGCGTGCTGGGAGCAGACATGGGTGAAGGCGCGCGGCCCGATCCCCTGGGGGTCCGCGATGTCGCCGGCGGCCCAGACGCGGCGGTTGGTGGTGGAGCGCAGCGCCGGCGTCACCGCGATGCCGCGCGGCCCGTGCGCGACGTTGGCCGCCTGCAGGTCGAGCCCTGCGAGGCGTGGCGCGCGCCCGAGCGCCAGCATCAGATGCGTGCCGCCGATGCGCCGTCCATCCTCCAGCATCACCGCGACGCCGCCGTCCTCGGTCGCCACGCGCGCGGCCTTGATGCCCTCGATGATCGCGACGCCGTCGCGTTCCAGCGCCGGGCGCAGGCCGGCCACGCATTCCGGATCGTCCCGGTTCGCGATGGCCGCGGCCTCGATCACCGTGACCAGGCAGCCGAGCCGCGCATGGGCCTGCGCCATCTCGAGCCCGATCGGGCCGCCGCCCAGGATGATGAGGTGGCCCGGCGGGTCCGCGAGGTCGAAGACGGTCTCGTTGGTCAGGTAGGGCACGTCGTGCAGGCCGGGCAGGTCGGGCACGATGGCGGCGCTGCCGGCGGCGATGACGGCGCGCCGGAATGTGTGGCGCCGGTTGCCGGCGGCGATCTCGTCGGGTGCGGTGAAGTGGGCGCTGGCGCGGATGACGGTCGCACCCATGGCACGGAAGCGCGCCTCGGAATCGTTGGGCGCGATGCGGTCGATGGCGCCCTGGACATGGGCGCGCACGGCGGCCCAGTCGATCCGCAGCGGCCCGGCCTGGATGCCGAAGCGGGCGGCGTCGCGGAACTCGGCCGCGCGATGCGCCGCGGCGAGCAGCGCCTTGGAGGGGACGCAGCCGTAGTTCAGGCAGTCGCCGCCCATCGCGCCGCGCTCGATCAGCGCGGTCCTGAGGCCGAGGGCGCAGGCGATGGCCGTCACGCCGAGGCCGGCGGCGCCGGCGCCGATCACCACCACGTCGAAATCAGCCATGGTCCGCTCCCCTGGGGCGGGGTCCTGTACCGCGGGGAGGGGCGGGGGTGGAAGCGGGGGCGGCGTTGCCCCCTCACCTCAACCGCCACTTGTAGAGATTGCCCCTGGCGTCGCGGACCAGCCGGAGCCCGGCGATGGCGAGCTTGTAGGCGGATTTGTAGGCCCCTGACCGCGTCCACTCGAAGATCGAGCACATCGCGGGGTCCCAA
>JAYRQX010000014.1:0-2515 GCA_041910415.1 Acetobacteraceae bacterium
ATGGTCGGCACATCAGGCAGGGCGGCGGAGCGGTCCTGCGTCGTGACGGCAATGGCGCGGACCTGTCCCGCGCGGATATTGGGCAGCACCTGCGGGATATCGCCCACCAGCATGGACAGGCGACCCGTCATCAGGTCCGTGATGGCGGGGGCATTCCCGCGATAGGGGACATGCACCATGGTGATGCCGCCCATCCTTTCCAGCAGCACCGTGGCGAGATGCGGCGATCCGCCGGCGCCGCCGGAGCCATAGGTCAGGCCGCCGGGCTGCCGCCGCGCCAGCGCGATCAGGTCCTGCAGCGACGTGGCCGGCACGGCATTGCTGACCAGCAGCACCAGGGACGCGCTGCTCAACTGGGTGATCCAGGTGAAATCCCTGCCGAGGTCGTATGGAAGATTCGCGTAGAGGCTGGGATTGGCCGCGATCGGCGTCGCCGCGATGCCCAGCGTGTAGCCATCGGGTGCCGACCGCGCGACGTATTCGGTGCCGATGATGGTGTTGCCGCCTGGGCGGTTCTCGACCACGACGGGCTGGCCCAGCCGCTCGGACAGCCGCTGTCCGATGGCGCGCGTCAGCACGTCGCTGCCGCCGCCGGCCGCGAAGGAAACGACGAGGCGGATCGGCCTGTCCGGGAAGCCCTGGGCGAAGGTGCCGCCCGTTCCGCCCAGCAGCAGCATGGCGCCGAGCGCCAGGCAAAGCAGGCGCCGCAAGGGACGACCTGCTGCGCAGGGCCGTGCGATCCAGGCCACTCAGCCTGGCTCCGCGCAGGCTGCCGCCGGTGCCGTGTTGGGCCGCATCATCCCCTCCCGCTTGCGTTGGACCGGGAGTGGTGCGTCCCGTGTCACGTCACTGGACAAAAGTGGGAAGGTTCTGGCAATTCGAATTTGCCGAAGCATCAATAGTGCAGGACTAAGAACGGGGACCGGGCCTGCTCGTGCCGGGTGAGCCGTTCATGGGCCGCCCCACGCGACCCGGCAAGGCCACGACAGGGAGACGCGCATGACGCCAGCATCGGCCGCAAACAGTGGCGACCAGGATCGCGTTCCCGTTCATACGCGAAGCATCGGCTTCACCACCTATCGGCGTGCCGACGGCCTCTGGGATGTCGAGGCGCGGATCGAGGATTGCAAGCACTACGCCCATGCGATGCTGGAGCGGCCCGCCATCCCGGCGGGATCCCCCTACCACAGCATCGGCGTGACGCTGACCGTGGATGACAGCCTCACCATCGTCGCCGTGGCGGGCGACATGCGGGCCGCCCCGTTCGGCGAGTGCCAGGCCGCGGTCGATCCGCTGCCGGCGCTCGTCGGCAGGACGCTCGGCCGCGGCTGGAGGAAGACGGTCGATGAGGCGCTCGCGCGCCACTGCAGCTGCACCCATATGCGCGAAATGCTCCATGCCATCGCCACGGCGGCCATGCAGGCCATTCCGGGCTATGCGCGGCAGATCGCGGGGCGGCCCTGGCCGCCGGTCGATGCGCTGACGGCGACGCCGCCGGGCTTCATCGGCGGCTGCGTGTCGTGGCGTGAGGACGGCCCCGTCGTGCAGCGGCACTACCCGCAATTCCAGCAGCCGAAGTGATCGCCACCGTGCCGCGACACCGCGTCCGTGCCCGATGAACATCAAGTATCGGCAGCTCAAGGGCTTTGTTCTGGCTGCGGAGCTCGGCTCCTTCAAGGCGGCGTCGTACGCGCTGTCGATCACCCAGCCCTCCTTCTCCATGCTGATGAAGGAGCTGGAGGACGACCTGGGTGTCACGCTGTTCGAGCGTTCGGCACGGAAATGCGAGCTGACGCAGGCCGGCCGGATCTTCGTGCGCGACATGCCCGACATCCTCGGACAGCTGGAGCGGTCCTATCAACGCATGACGCTGGTCGCGAAAGGCGATATCGGCACGCTCAGCCTCGCGACGCTGGGCTCCCTGTCGGTCGGTGTCATCGCGCAGACAATCGGCGAGTTCCAGCAGCGCCATCCGCAGGTGCCGATCACCCTGCAGGAGCTGCGCAACGACCTGGTGTTCGATGCGGTTGCCAAGGGCAAGGCCGAGCTTGGCATCGCCGCCAGGCTCGAGCCGCATCCGGCGCTCCAGTTCGAACCGCTCTTCGTCGATCGGTTGATGCTGCTGGTGCCGCGCCGCCACCCGCTCGAGGGCGCGGTCGTGCGCTGGAAATCCCTGGCGCAATACCCCTGCATCCTGATGACGACCGGCCCGGCGGAGCACGCCCTCCGCGCCAGCAAGGTCCAGATCAGCCCAGCCTTCGTTGTCGAGAACCTCGCGACCGCCAGCGCGATGGTCCGCCACGGCATGGGCGTGACGGTCCTGCCGGGATGCGTGGTGTCCAGCCTCAACCTCGACGGGCTTCGCTGCCTGCCGATCGAGGATCAGCACGCCGTGCGGAACCTGGGCGCCACCTACCGCAACGCGACCTGGCTCAGCCCCGTCGCCGCCAACTTCCTGGCCATGCTGCGGGCCGCGCAGCCGACCGCGGATGGCGGCTGGCAGCGGGCCGACAGC
>JAYRQX010000015.1:0-2529 GCA_041910415.1 Acetobacteraceae bacterium
CTGTTGGCGCTCTCTGAGGCGGTGTCGGCCGCCGATCCTCAGGCCGTTCGCATGGCCGCACACTCGCTGAAGGGTGCCTCGGCGAACATTGGGGGCGCGGAACTCCGCCGCCTCCCAGCTCCGCTCCGCCAGCGCGGCGTGCAGCCGGGCCAGGGCCGTGACGCGGCCCTCGACGGCGGCGGCGTAGCGCGCGGGGTCGTCGCGCGGCGTCAGGCGCAGGATGGCGACGACCAGGGCCAGCGCATTCCGCGCCCGGTGATCCACCTCGTAGAGCAGCCGCGCGCGCTGCGTCTCGGCCACGCGGCGTTCGGTGATGTCCTTGACGATGCCGGCGAGCCGCATCGCGCGCCCGGTCCCGGCATCGCGTTCGACGACGGCGCCGTGGGACAGCACCCAGGTCCAGCCGCCATCCGGGCGGCGCAGCCGGAACTCCGCCTCGTAGTGATCCAGCCCGTCGGGCGCGGTGACGCCCTCGACCGCCGCCCGGTACGCGGCGCGATCCTCGGGGTGGACGCGGCCGAGGAAGGCGGCGCGATCCGGAACCTCGGCCGAAGGCAGGCCGCCGAAGATCGCGGCGGCGCGCGCATCCCACCAGCCCACGCCATCCGCCAGGTTGCGTTCCCAGATGCCGAGTTTCGCGCCGTGCACGGCGGCGCGCAGCCGCGCGGTGTTGTCCGCGATCACGGCCTGCGCGGCCTTGAGCTCCGTCACGTCCATATGCGCGCCGACCATGCGCAGCGCGCGGCCGTCCCGGCCGCGCTCGATCTCGGCCCGGGCGGCGATCCAGCGCGTCTCGCCCTGCGGGGTCACGATGCGATAATCCTGGGCGTAGCGCGTATGCCCGCTCTCGTCCGAGACGGCGTTCCAGAAGGCGGCCTCGGCGCGCGTCCGGTCGTCCGGATGCAGGCGCCACACCCAATCGGCATGCTGCTCCCGCGTCTCCCGCGACAGCCGGCCCTGCAGGCGCATGTATTCCGCGCTGCGGAGATTGTCGCCCGTCCGCAGGTCGATCTCGAAGCCGCCGACACGGCCGATCTGCTGCACGCGGCGCAGCCGCGCCTCGCTCTCCGCCAGTTCCGCGGTCCGGTCGGCAACATGCGCTTCGAGCATGGCGTGGGACGCGGCCAGCCGCCGCTGCGACCGCCAGACCAGCAATGCGAGGCCGAACAGCGCGGCCGTGGCCGACAGGCCGATCGCGAGCGGCGCCATCATCGCGCGCTGCCAGCGTGCGACCACCGCCGCCTGCGGGCGGGCCGCCGCGACATAGACCGGCCAGTTTTCCACGGGCCGGAAGGCGCCGTAGCGCCAGACGCCGTCCACCGGCGACGGCGCCAGGCGCGACCAGCCGGGTTGCCCCTGCATGGCCGCGCGGACCATCGCGGCGTCGGCCGGAAAGCGCCCGGGCTCGGCATCCTCGCTCATCCGCGTCGAGGCGAGGATCTCGCCGTCGCGCCGGAAGACGGTCAGCACGTCATCCGCGCTGCCGCGCAGCCGCCGCAGCCCGTCCGCGAGGACGCGCGGATCGAGGCCCACGCTCGCCTGGCCGTCGAAGGCGCCGGGCGGCAGATCGTGGTTCCCCGTGGCGTCGCGCCGCCGGGCGATGGCGAAGAAGAGGTTGCCTTCGAGACGGCCGCGATAGACCCGCGTCACCACGAAGGGCGGCGCATCAGGCGCGGCCAGCAGCCGGTGATGCTCGCGATCGGCGAAGGCCACGTCGCGCGGGACGGGATAGAGGCTCGCGCTGAGGAGCGGCCGGGCGTTCCGGTCGAGCACATAGGCGGTGTCCATCTCCGGCGCGCCGCCGATCATCGCCCTCAGCTGGGCGTGAAGCTCGGCCTCATCGGCGCGGATGTCGTCGTCGGAGAGCCCGTGCAGCATCGCGATGACGCGCTGCACCGCCTGCGCCGGGCCGTCGAGCGCACGCCGCGTGAACTCCGCCGCCGTGCCGGCCAGGTGCGCCGCATCCGTGCGGGCCTCCGCATCCATCTGCCGCCAGGTGACCCAGGCCGCGCTGGCCAGGAGCGCGAGGGGAAGCAGCACGATCCCGGCGAGAAGCGCCGGCAGGAGCAGCGCCGACCAGCGATGACCCCCGCCACGCACGGCGAGGCGCGCGGATGAGGCACCTGGGTCCGGCCGCACCCCGGAGGGCGGGCCGCCCGTCTCGCCCAGACTGACCGGACCGACGTCCATGATGAACCAGGGGCCCTTCCCTGCCGCCGCCAGCCCGCGGCTTTCCCTCCCGCGATTGTCTACGCAACCGTCGCGGGACCATGGGGGTTTGATACGGAGCGGCAACTTCCCGACGAATTCGCGCCGGGGGTGGCACGCACGCCACGGCGGGGCACCAGGCTGGCGATTGAGCCCCGCGCCGCGGGGGGCTATCACGGCGCCCGGAAGCGGGGCGCCGATCGGGCGCCGGGGGCGTGGCTTCCGGATGGCTGCCGCGGGGCGGCGCGGCACACCGGCCTCGACCGGAGCACCGCGGTTGACCGCTGGGCCCGCCATCCACCTCCCCGGCCCGAAGCCTGC
>JAYRQX010000016.1:0-2136 GCA_041910415.1 Acetobacteraceae bacterium
AGCGCGGCCAGGCGCGCGGCGCGCGTCGCGGCATCGGCGCCGCCGCTGGAATAGGGGCCGGCCACCATGATCCACATGGCCGCCTCGCTCAGCCGAAGGTCGAGAGCAGCTCGACCACCTGCGCGGGCGTCAGTTGCCGCGCGCCCTGGCCGCGGAGCATGAGGGCGAGGCGCGCGGCTTCCTCCAGCTCCTCCGCCGCATGGACGGCGTCCTCGAGCGTCTTGCCGCTGACGACGGGGCCGTGATTCGCGAGCAGCACGGCCTTGGCGGATTGCGAGGCCGCGTGGATCGCGGGTTCCATCGCGGCATCGCCCGGGCGGTAATAGGGGATCACGGGGAGCGTGCGGCCGATGCGCATGACGAAATAGGGCGTGAGCGGCGGGATGGGCGCCGGTTCACCGGGGGAGGCGAGGCAGGCGATGGCGGTCGCGTGGGTGGCGTGCAGGTGCACGACCGCGCCGGCTTCGGGTCGCGCCGTCAGCACGGCGCGGTGCATGAAGACTTCCTTGGATGGCTTGTCGCCGCCGATGTGCGACCAGTCCGGCGCGAGCTTGCTGATCCGCGCGGGATCGAGCCGCCCGAGGCAGGAATTGGTGGGGGTCATCAGGTAGCCGTCGGGCAGGCGTACAGAGATATTGCCGGCGCTGCCCACGGAAAAGCCGCGCTGGAAGAGCGAGGCGCCGAGGGAAGCGAGCTGCTCGCGGAGCGCCGCCTCAGACATGGTCGAAGGCCCGCACAAAGAAATCGCGGCCGCCGAAATTGCCGGATTTGAGCGCGAGGTGGATGCCGCGCGGCGCGGCATAGGTCCAGGGCACGCCCGGATCGATCTCCGGCCCGATGCGCAAGGAGGTGATGCCGAGGCGCTGCACCACGCTGCCGGACGTCTCGCCGCCGGCAACCACAAGGCGGCCGACGCCCGCCGCGACCAGCGCTTCGGCGATGTTGGCGATGGCGTGTTCGACCAGCGCGCCCGCGGCGTCGCGGCCGAGCTTCGCCTGAAGGGCGGCGACCCTGTCCGGCTGCTGGCTGGCGGCGATGACGATGGGACGTTCGGCGTTCGGCTTGCCGCGCATCCAGTCCAGCGCCTGGGCGGTCAGGGCCTGCGCATCCGGCGTTGCCAGCGGGTCGAGCTCCAGCGTCGGCACCACGTCCCGCGCAAAGCCGATTTGTCCCAGTGTCGCGCGCGAGCAGGACCCTGCCACCACCGCGGCGAAGCCCTTGGCCGGCGGCAGCGTCGCCGCGTCGCTGCGTTCCGGCAGCAGGCCGGCACGTCTAAAATTCTCGGGAAGGCCGAGCGCCACGCCCGATCCGCCGGTCACCAGCGCATGCGGCGCCACGGCCTCGCCGATGGCCAGCAGGTGCGCGTCGGTGATGGCGTCCACGATCGCGTAGCGGCGCCCGCTTTCCTTCAGCGCCGTCATCGCCTTGCGGATGGCGGCGGCGCCCTGCTCGACGGTGGTGAATGGCACGAGCCCCACCGTCCCATCCGTCTGGCGGCCGAGCACGCGGACGAGGTTCGGGTCCTTCATCGGTGTCAGCGGATGGTTCTCCATCCCGCTCTCGTTCAGCAGGGTGGGACCCACGAACAAGAAACCCTGGTAGATCGTGCGTCCATTCGTCGGGAAGGCCGGGCAGGCGATGGCGAAGCCGGCATCGAGCTTCCTCACCAGCGCGTCGGCGACCGGCCCGATGTTGCCTTCGTCCGTGCTGTCGAAGGTCGAACAGTATTTCCAGAAGAATTGCCTGGCCCCGGCGCCCTGCAGCGCGGCGCAGGCGGCCAGGCTCTCCTCCACCGCCTGGCGTACGGGGGCCGTGCGGATCTTCAGCGCGACGATCACGGCATCCGCCTCCGGCAGCGGGCCATCAGGCACGCCGATGACCTGCACGGCGGTCATGCCGCCCTTGACCAGGGTGTTCGCGAGATCCGTGGCGCCGGTGAAGTCATCGGCGATGCAGCCCAGCAGCAGGGGCATGGCGTGTCCTTCGTGTCGTTGGGTCAGCGGCGGAACCCGGCCCAGGTCATCACGACACCGAAGGCCAGGCCGAGGCCGCCATAGAGGGGCGCGCGATCGGGAAGCCCCATCGCGGCGACGAATGCGAGCAGGCTGTCCTGCGACAGCACCAGGATGAGCAGCC
>JAYRQX010000017.1:0-2938 GCA_041910415.1 Acetobacteraceae bacterium
CGATCCCGCCTGGAAGGGGCGGATCATCATCGCCGATCCGCAGAACAGCTCGACCGGCTACACCATCCTGTGGGGGGTGGCGAAGCTGCTGGGCGAGGACGGGCTGCGCCGGCTCGCCGCCAATCTGCGCGTCAGCAGTTCGGCGGCAGCGGTGCTGCGCGGCGTGGCGCAGGGCGAATACGCGGCGGGACTGACCTTCGAATCCAATGCCTATGGCTATGTCGCGGGCGGGCAGCGGGAGATCCAGCTCGTCTATCCCGCCGACGGCACCTTCATCAGCCCGGAATTCCAGGCGCTGATCAAGGACGCGCCGGCCGGCGCGACCGCGCGCCGCGCCTTCGACATGCTGCTGTCCAAGCCGGTGCAGACCGCACTGCTCGAAGCCGCCTATCGCCGGCCGAGCCGCACCGATATCGATGTCGCGCGGCTGGTCAACCTGCCGGCGATGGACAGCATCCGTGTCTTCCCCACCGACGAGACGGAGGCAGCGGCGAAGCGCGCGGAATTCCTCGCGCAGTGGCAGCAGATCGTGGCTGCGGTGAATTGAGGGTTCCATGGCGTCGCCTTCCCCGCCCGATGTCGTCGTCATCGGCGCCGGCATCGTCGGCATCGCGAGCGCCTGCCATCTCGCCGAGGAAGGCCACCGCGTCCTGCTGATCGACCGCGACGAGCCGGCGATGGGTGCAAGCTTCGGCAATGCCGGCGCCTTCGCCTTCTCGGACGTGATGCCGCTCGCCTCGCCGGGGATCATGCGCAAGGCGCCGAAATGGCTGCTCGACCCGCTCGGGCCGCTCGCCATCCCGCCGGCCTATCTGCCGCGCATCGCACCCTGGCTGCTGCGCTTCTGGCGCGCGAGCTGGCCAGACCGCGTGCGCGCCAGCATGGTCGCGCAGGCAGCGATGATGCGGCTGGCGCGCGAGGCGATGGAAGCACTCGTCGAACGCGCCGGCGCGGGCGGCATGGTGCGTGCGGATGGCGCATTGGAACTCTACGAGAGCGAAGCGGAATGGCGCGCCGCCCTGCCGGGTTGGGAGGCGCGCGCCCGGGAAGGCATCGCCTTCGAGCATCGGCACGGCGAGGCCATCGCGGAACTGCAGCCCGGCCTCGCGCCGGTTTTCCCCATCGCGACCTTCGTGCCGGGCTGGAAGAACGTGACCGACCCGCACCTTTTCGCGCGCGCGCTGCTCGCCCATGCGGAGCGGCAGGGTGCGGCCTTCCGGCGCGGGATGGTGACGTCCGTGGCACCGACGGAGGACGGGGTGCAGGTGACGGTCGAAGGCGAGGGGCGAATCGCCGCGCGCCATGCCGTCATCGCCGCCGGCGCCTGGTCGCGGCCGCTCGCGCGCGCGCTCGGCGACGACGTGCCGCTGGAAACCGAACGCGGCTACAACACCACCCTGCCGCCGGGTGCCTTCGACCTCAGGCGGCACATCACCTTCCCAGGCCATGGCTTCGTCGTCACGCCGATCGGCGGTGGCGTGCGCGTGGGCGGCGCGGTGGAACTCGGCGGGCTCACGCGGCCGCCGAACTTCAAGCGGTCCGCGACCATGCTCGCCAAGGCTCAGCGCTTCCTGCCGGGGCTGCGCACAGAGGGCGGCACGCCATGGATGGGCTTCCGGCCGTCATTGCCCGACAGCCTGCCGGCGATCGGGCCGTCCCGTGCATCGCCGCGCATCATCCATGCCTTCGGGCACGGGCATCTCGGCCTCACGCAATCGGCAGCGACGGGGCGGATCGTCGCCGACCTCGTCGCCGAACGCGCGCCTGCGCTCGACATCGCGCCCTTCTCCGCGCAACGCTTCTGAACGACACGGAACGGCAGCCATGGCACGCCACACCTTCTCCTGCATCGACGGCCACACCTGCGGCAACCCCGTGCGACTCGTCGCCGGCGGCGGGCCGCTGCTGCAAGGTGCCTCGATGATCGAGAAGCGCGCGCATTTCCTCGCCGAGTTCGACTGGATCCGCACCGGGCTGATGTTCGAGCCCCGCGGCCACGACATGATGTCGGGCTCGATCCTCTATCCGCCGACGCGGCCCGATTGCGACATCGCGATCCTGTTCATCGAGACCTCGGGCTGCCTGCCCATGTGCGGGCATGGCACCATCGGCACGGTCACCATGGCGATCGAGAACGGGCTCGTCACGCCGAAGACGCCGGGCGTGCTCAAGCTCGACACGCCGGCGGGCGTCGTCACCGCGGAATACGAGCAGGACGGTGCGCATGTGCAGAGCGTGCGCATCACCAACATCGCCTCCTTCCTGCATGCGGAGGGGCTGGCGATCGACTGTCCTGGCCTGGGCAGGCTGAGCGTGGACGTGGCCTATGGCGGGAATTTCTACGCCATCGTGGATGCGCAGCCGGGCTACCGCGACATGGCGGATTTCTCGGCAGGGCAGCTCGTGGAGCTCAGCCCGAGGCTGCGCCGCGCGCTGAACGAGCGCTACGACTTCGTCCATCCCGAGCGGCCGGAGATCCGGGGCCTCAGCCACATCCTCTGGACCGGCGCGCCCACGAGGCCCGAGGCCCATGCGCGCAACGCGGTGTTCTATGGCGACAAGGCGATCGACCGATCCCCCTGCGGCACCGGCACCTCGGCCCGCATGGCGCAATGGGCGGCGAAGGGCCGGCTGAAGCCCGGCGACGCCTTCGTGCATGAAAGCATCATCGGCTCGCTCTTCCGGGGGCGTGTGGAGGTCGCGACGCATGTCGGCGACAAGCCCGCCATCATCCCCTCCATATCCGGCTGGGCGCGCATGACCGGCTACAACACCATCTTCATCGACGACCGCGATCCCTACGCCCATGGATTCCAGGTGGTGTGATACCGGCGGCATGAGATTTTGATTCGTGCCGCCGGTATTCATCTTTGCATACCCTCAAGCGCCGGGCGCCGCCGCCGGCGGCTTGGCTCGCCGGACCGCCGGCGGATCGGCA
>JAYRQX010000018.1:0-1730 GCA_041910415.1 Acetobacteraceae bacterium
ACGGGCGAGGCAGGGACGCCCGCGGCCTGCAGCTCGGCCGCCGCCGCGTTCGCCTCGCGTGGGCGCACCCATCCGCGGATGATCGCGTCGATGTCGTCCTGGGCCACCTTGCGGCCCGCGGCCGTGTCCCACAGGGGGCTGTTCAGGCGGTCGTCGCCGATGACGCGCTTGAGCCCTCCCCAGGCGGCGTCGCTGTTCACGGCGATTGCGACCCAGGCATCGGTGAACGACATCAGCGCGCGGCCGGCCGCCCCGCGCGATTCGCGGGGTTGGGTATCGGCCGCCTGGTAGACGTTGTGCGGAGCCCAGTCCGGGTCCTTCGAGCCGATTTGCAGCGGGAGCGGGTGGCCGAGCGCCTCGGCGACCGCGAACTCGCCCACCAGGCTGCAAATGGCGTCGCGCTGGGGGACGGCCAGGTAGCAGCTCTCGCCCGTGCGTTCGCGGTGCAATAGCCCGAGCGAGACCGCGCCCGCGGCGATCGTCCCGGCGATGGGGTCGCCGTAGGAGATGCCGCTGCGGTGGGGCGAACCGCCTTCGTAGCCCTGGAGCGCAACGAGCCCGCCCATCTGCTCGATCGTGGGGCCGAAGCCGATGCGCGCGGCATCCGGGCCGGTGTGCCCGAAGCCCGGCATGGACACGTAGATGATGCGCGGATTGAGCTGCTTCAGGTCCTGGTACCCGAGCCCGAGCCGGTCGGCGACGCCGCTGCTCCAGTTCTCGATGAACACATCGGAGTTCGCGATCAGGCGGCGGAGGGCTTCCATGCCCTCCCGTTGCTTCAGGTCCAGGCTGATGCCGAGCTTGTTCCGGTTGTATTCGTTGAAGTAGAAGCTCTGGTTGATCTCGGGGACGCCGCGCGCGCCGCCCATCGTGCGTACGGGGTCCGACGACGACGGTCCCTCGACCTTGATGACCTCGGCGCCGTAATCGGCGAGATAGCGGGTGCCGAAGGGGCCGGCCCACACGGCCGTGACATCGACCACGCGCAGGCCCGCGAACGGGAGCGCGGCCGCGCCGGTGCCGGCGGCGGTGCGGGCCGGGGTGGCCGCGCTCACCTCGGCGCGAAGGGCCTCGGTATGCTCGCCGAGGAGCGGCGCCCGCTCCGCGCTGCCGCGGTCGCCTTCGCTGCCCACCTGGATGGGCGCCGATGGGAGCGGGTGGCGGCCGAGCACGGGGTGTTCGACTTCGCGCCAGAAGCCCGTCCCGGTGAGCCCCGGCCATGCGAGCAGCTCGCGCGGGCCGGGAATGACCGCGAACGGCGCGCGGAACTTCGCCGCGATCTCGAAGATCTCCGCGGCTGTCTTATCCGCCGTCCACTCCGGGATATAAATGGAAAGCAGCGCGTTCGCGTCCGGCGTCCAGCCGCTGGCAAACGCCGGGTCCTCTTTCATCTCCGGGTGGCCGATGCAGTCGTACACCGCATAGGACTGCCGGGGCATGGCGGCGACGCCGATATAGCCATCGGCGCAGGGGTGGATGCCCCACTGCGCGAACGGCTGGTTGCCCGCGGTGCGGCTGCTTTCGCTGCCGGTGAAAAGCGCGGCCGGCCCGCCGCCTTCGAGCATGCAGGTCTGCACTTCCTGCATCGAGAGGTCGATCCAGTCGCCCACGCCGCCGGATGCCTTCGCCGCGAAGAGCGCCGCGAGGGTCGAGGAGAACGCGTTCAGGCCGAGCTGGTAGGGCGCCTGGTTGCCCGCGACGCGCAGGGGCGGCTTGTCCGGGTCGCCGCA
>JAYRQX010000019.1:0-5421 GCA_041910415.1 Acetobacteraceae bacterium
GCCATCGCCGCCATTGTTGCCGGGGCCCGCCAGCACCAGCGTCCGCGCTGCACGGAAGCGCTTCACAACGGCCCGCACGACCGCACGGCCTGCGGCGGCCATCAGCGTGTCGCCCGCTATGCCCCCCGCGATGGCAGCGGCATCCGCCCGTCCCATCTCGTCGGGCGAGAGAAGACAGAGTACATTCCTCTCCGTGGGAGCCCGGAATCGAGAGCTTCCACGTGCCAGGGAACAGGGAAACGAAACGTCCATGTCACACGCCGCCAGGCCGGAACGGTCCATCCAGGAACTCTACCGCGAAGATGCCGAACGTGCCGATGCCCTGGTCTGGGGCCGGCGCGGCGCGCTGAAGGGCGCGGCGCTGGCCGCCATGGGCGCAGCGCTGGGCGGGTCCATCCCCTTCGCCGCCCGGATGCCCGCGGGATTGCTGCCGGCCGCGCTGGCGCAGGGCGCGCCGGGCCCGCAGACCCTGCAAATGGAAGGCAAAGCACCGCTGATCATCCAGGGCGAGCGCCCGCTGGTCGCCGAGACGCCCGAGCACCTGCTCGACGACGCGATCACGCCCACCGACAAATTCTTCATCCGCAACAACGGCCAGATCCCGGAGCCCGTCTCCGGCGACCCGCGCGGCTGGCGCCTGAAGGTGGATGGCGAGGTCAACACGCCGATCGAGATCACCCTCGGCGAGCTCGAACAGCGTTTCCCCGTGGTGACGCGCCAGTTGCAGATGGAATGCGGCGGCAATGGCCGCGGCTTCTTCCAGCCGCAGACCCGCGGCAACCAATGGGGCAACGGCGCCATCAGCAATGCCGAGTGGACCGGCGTGCGGCTGCGCGACGTGTTGCAGGCGGCCGGCGTGAAGCCTTCCGCCGTCTCGGTCTGCGGCTTCGGCGCGGACCCGCATCTCTCGGGGGCGACCGACCGTCCCTCGATCAATCGCGGCTACCGCGTCGCCAAGGCGATGGACGAGGACACGCTGATCGTCTTCCGCCTCAACGGCCAGCCGATCCCGCTGATCCATGGCGCGCCGCTGCGCGTCATCGTGCCGGGCTGGCCCGGCAGCTTCTCGCAGAAATGGCTGAACCGGATCTGGGTGCGCGACCGGCCGCATGACGGCGCCGGCATGGGCGGCACCTCCTACCGCGTGCCAGTGAACCCCATCGTGCCGGGCTCCAACAACAATGGCGCGACGTTCCGCGACATCGAGAGCATGCCCGTGCGTTCCATCCTGTCGAGCCACGCCCATGGCACGCGCCTCGCGGCCGGCACGCGCAACCTCGACCTGCGCGGCGCCGCCTGGGCGGGCGAGCTCACCGTGCGCGCCGTGGATGTCTCGGTCGATTTCGGCCAGAGCTGGTCTGCAATGCAGGTCGCGGCCCCCGCGAACCGCCACGCCTGGCAGCGCTGGACCGGCCGCGTCAGCCTGCCGTCGGACGGCTATTTCGAGATCTGGTATCGCGCGACCGACAGCGAGGGAAGAATGCAGCCCTTCCAGGCCGCGAACTGGAATCCGCAGGGCTACGGCGCCAACCCGATCAGCCGCGTGGCGATCCTGGTGGGGTAGGCCACGTGACCCTTCCGAACGTGATCATCGCCTCGCTCATCCTGGCGACCGCGACGCTCTTCGCCATCAAGGGGCGGAATCACAACGCCGCGCCCGAGGCGCATCCGCCGACGCCCGCCGCGATCGCCTTCCGGCGCGAGCAGGCGGTCCTCGCCGAGCGTGCCGAGGCGCAGCGCCGCCAGGCGGCCTCGGCCGCCGCCATCCAGCGCCCGGCGGAGACCGAGGAGATCCTGCCCGAAGGCGACGCGCGGGCCGACGTCTTCGGCACCTGCACGGCCTGCCATTCCACCGCGATCATCCGCCGTTCCCATTTCCGCCGCGACCAGTGGGACGAGCTGATGACCTGGATGACCGACCGCCACGGCATGAACCCGCTGGAGGGCGAGCGGCGGGATCAGATCGTGGACTACCTGGCCCGGCATTTCGGCCCCGCCCAGGCGCCGCGCGGACGCAACCCCTTCCTGAACTGAGGCAACCGCCGGCATGCCGTGACGATCGAAAGACGCTAGGCTTCCGCGCCGCACACGGAGTCGCCCATGGCCTTCGTCATCGCCGTCGCCCAGCGCAAGGGGGGCGCGGGGAAGTCCACCCTGGCCGCCAACCTCGCCACCGCCCTGCTCGGGCGCGGCGCGCGCGTGGCGCTGCTGGACACCGATCCGCAGAAATCGCTGGCCCGCTGGCACGCCGAACGCGAAGGCGCGCTCGACGAGGCCGCGGCACTCGCCTTCGAGGATCCGTCCGGCTGGCGCGTGCCGGCCGCGCTGGACCGCCTGCGCCGCGCGCAGGACTTCGTCATCGTGGACACGCCCCCGCATGACGACACGGATGCCAGGCTCGCCATCCGCGGCGCCGACCTGGCGCTGGTGCCGCTGCAACCCTCCCATGCGGACCTCTGGGCCAGCGAGGCGACGCTCGGCATGGCCAGGGCAGAGAAGACCCCGGTGCAGATGGTGCTGAACCGCGTGCCGGCGGCGGGGAAGCTGAAGGACGAGATCATCGCCGAACTGGCGGCCCGGGGCCTGCCGGTCATGGACACGATGCTCGGCAACCGCAACGCCTTCGCCTCCGCTTTCGCCAGGGGGCTCGGCGTGACGGAAGCGGCGCCGCGCAGCATCGCCGCGGAGGAGGCGCGGGCGCTGGCGGCCAGCATCGCCAGGCTTGCGAAGAAGAAGGGCTGACGGGCGCGCATGGGCAAGCTGTTGTACGTCGCGCATCTGCTGGGTGCGGTGCTGTGGGTGGGCGGCATGGCCTTCGCCGTGATCTGCCTGCGCCCCGCCGCGCATGAGGCGCTGGAAGGCCCGCAGCGCCTCGCGCTGATGCAGGGCGTCTTCCGCCGCTTCTTCCTGGTCGTCTGGCACGCCATGCCGATCGTGCTGCTGTCGGGCTGGATGCTGCTGTTCGGCTGGTATGGCGGGTTCCGCGGCTCCGGCGTGCATGTGCACGTCATGAACCTGACCGGGCTGCTGATGGCGGCGGTCTTCCTCTCCATCGCCTTCGGCCCCTGGCGCGCCCTGCGCGCGGCGATGGCGGCCGGCGACAAGGCCGCGGCCGCGGCGGCGATGGAGCCGCTGCGCAAGCTTGTCCTCGGCAACCTCGTGCTCGGCCTGCTGACCATCGCAGTCGCCGCCTGGGGGCGGTTCGGCGCATGAGCGGGAAGAAATCGCCGAAGAATTTCGGACCCGGGATCGAGATCGTCGAGGATGCGGCGCCCGAGCTCGAGGCCGTCGCCGCCATCCAGCGCGGCCTGCACGCCTTCAACCAGGAGATGGGCGGCCCCTACGACCGGGAGCCGGTGACGCTGCTGGTCCACGACGCCGACGGCAAGACGCTCGGCGGCCTGCTCGGCCTGACCTTCTGGGGCTGGCTCTTCATCGACTGGCTCTTCATCCAGCGCGAGCTCCGAGGGCGTGGCATCGGCGAGGAGCTGCTGGCGCGCGCGGAGACGATTGCCCGTGAGCGCGGCTGCAAGCACGTCTACACCGACACCTTCAGCTTCCAGGCGCCGAAATTCTGGGCGCGGGCCGGCTACAAGGAATTCGGCCGGCTCGACGGCATGCCCGCCAGGCACGCGCGGATCTGGTTCAGGAAGGCGCTGTAGCCGCAGCATGACGGTGCCGCCCTACGCGCCCGGCACGCATCTTCCCGGACTGCACGGGCTGCGCGGGGTCGCGGCGCTCGCCGTTCTCGTCTTCCACGTCACGGTCGCGCCCAATCCGGGCAGCGATCCACCCGCGCCGCTCTACTGGCTGCGTGCCATGGAATACGGGGTGCAATTCTTCTTCGTGCTGAGCGCGCTCGTGCTGCTGCACACCTATGCGCCGCAGCGCGGGCGCCCGGGCTGGATTCCCCGCTACGCGATCCGGCGCTTCTTCCGCATCGCGCCGCTCTACTACGTGATGTGCGGCCTGGGCGCGGCGATCTACGGCGCATCCGGGCGCGCCTGGCTGTTCAACCTCAGCTTTCTCTTCAATCTCGACGAGACGCTGTTTCCCGGTATCGCGCTGGCCGGATGGGCCGTGGGCGTGGAGATGCTGTTCTACGCCACCGTCCCGCTCATCCTCGTCGCTATCCGCGACAGCCGCCAGGCGCTGTGGCTCGCCCTGGCCTGCCTGGCCGTCAGCGTGCTCGCGCGGCTTCTCCTGCCGTCCGGGCCGCCGGGCCTGGTGGGCACGTTCAATCGCCATGCGCTGCCGAGCAACCTGGTCTTCTTCGCCGCCGGGGTCGTGGTGTTCCACGTGCTGCTGGAACGCCGCGTCGCGCCCCGGGCCTGCACGCTGTGGGGCTGGGCGGGGCTCGCTTTGCTCGCCCTGGTCCAGCCGCCGCCCTCGGGGGCTTCGGGGCAGCCGCTTCTCGTGCTCTGGGCCGCCCCCATCGCGCTGGTCTGCGCCGGGCAGGCGCTCGCCCCGTCGGCCTGGCTGTGCCGGCCGGCGCTGCAATGGCTCGGGCAGCACAGCTTCAGCCTCTACCTCGTGCATCCCGTCATCGTGCTCGTGCTGTCGGAATATGGCGTGTACGGCGCGCTGCATGCCGCGCTCGGCCCCTGGGCGGTGCTCGCCGGCATCGCGGTGACGGCGGCGGCGGCGCTGCCGGTCGCCATGGTGACCTTCCGCGCCATCGAGGCACCGGGCCAGCGCCTCGGCGCGCTGCTCGCCAGGCGCATTCCGCGCCGTCGCTAGAGCGGAAGCCGTTCGCATTGGCTCACGGCTTCCGCTCTACGCCATTGTTTTTGCGAGCATCTTCACTCGACCAGATGATTCCATCTGATCGGGATCTGCTCTAGCGCCGGATGCCCAGCTGCACCTCGCGGTACCAGATATACATCCCGGCGGCGACCAGCACGGCGATGCCCGCGATGTCCCAGCCATCCGGGAACTCGCCCCAGACCGCGACACCCAACGCCGTGGTCCAGATGATCGCGGAATATTCGAAGGGCGCCAGCAGCGTCGTCTCACCGCGCCGGTAGGCCGCGGTCACCATCAGCTGCGCGACGGCCGAGAGCAGGCCGATCGCGGCGAGCATGCCCCATTGCGCCGGGCTCGGCGCGACCCAGGCCGGCACGGTCAGAACGCCCGTCACCAGCGCCGATCCGATGGCGAACCAGAGCACGATGGTCACCCCCTGCTCGCCCTTGCCGCCCATCCAGCGCACCGTGATCATGCAGATCGCCCAGGTCAGCGCGCCGAGCACGACGAGGCCTGAGGCGAGCAGCTCCCCCTGCATGGAAGGCGCTCCGGGGCGGACCATCAGCAGCACGCCGGCGAAGCCCGCGACGACGGCAAGCCCGCGCCGCCAGCGCACACGCTCGCCCAGCAGCAGGACGGACAGCACGGTCAGGAACAGCGGCATGGCGAAGCCGA
>JAYRQX010000020.1:0-2128 GCA_041910415.1 Acetobacteraceae bacterium
GAAAAGTTCGGATCGACCATGGCCGGCATGGCGATCAGGAAATGGTTGGCGAGGCTAACTGTTTCCATGAACTCGGCGACATTGTAATCTTTCGGGCCCATCCCGAATACCCCCAGTTGGATGTCTTCCGCCCTCGTCTGGTTCCGTCGCGACCTTCGAACGCAGGATCATGCGGCGCTTCACCATGCGCTCGCCGGCCATTCGGCCGTGCATTGCGCCTTCGTCTTCGACACGACCCTTCTCGACCCGCTGCCGCGCCGCGACCGGCGCGTCGAGTTCATCCTGCGTGCCGTCGAGGAACTCGATGCCGTGCTGCGCGCACTGGGCGGTGGCCTGGTCGTGCGCCACGGCGACCCCGTTGCCGAGATTCCGCGCCTCGCGGCCGAGCTGGGTGTGGCCGTCGTGCACGCCAATCGCGACTATGAGCCCCAGGCCATTGCGCGCGACGCGGAAGTGGCGCGCCGGCTCGAGGCGGCGGATTGCGCCTTCGTGGATCACAAGGACCAGGTGATCTTCGAGCGCGGCGAAGTGCTCACCCAGTCGGGCCGGCCCTTTACGGTCTTCACGCCGTACCGCAATGCCTGGCTGCGGCGGTTGGCGCCCGCTGATCTGGCGCCGTTCCCGATCGAACCCCTGGCGGCGAGCCTGGCGCCGTCACCGACCTGCGAATTGCCGACCCTGGCGGAGCTGGGGTTCGAGGCGACCGACCTCGCGTCCCTGCGCCTGCCCACCGGGATGGGCGGGGCGCAGGAGCTGTTCCGCGACTTCGTCGAGCGCGTCGACGACTATGCCGAGGCCCGCGATTTCCCTGCCGTCAAGGGCGGATCCTACTTGTCGCCGCACCTGCGCTTCGGCACGATCTCGATCCGCCAGCTTGCCGCCTGGGCCCATGGCCATGGCGGTCGCGGCGCGGAAACCTGGCTCTCGGAACTGGTCTGGCGCGACTTCTACCATGCCCTGCTCTGGCACAATCCGCGCGTGGTCGGGCGCTGCTTCCAACCCCGCTTCGACGCCCTGCGCTGGGACGAGGCGCCGGACCTGCTGGCGGCGTGGAAGGAAGGCCGGACCGGCTATCCGCTGGTCGATGCGGCGATGCGACAACTGTTGCACGCGGGCTGGATGCACAATCGCCTGCGCATGATGACGGCCTCCTTCCTCGCCAAGGATCTCGGCCTGGACTGGCGGCAGGGCGAAGCGTGGTTCGCCGAGAAGCTGCTCGACTTCGACCTCGCCGCCAACAACGGCGGCTGGCAATGGGCGGCCTCGACTGGCTGCGATGCCCAGCCCTGGTTCCGCATCTTCAATCCCGTCACCCAGTCGCAGAAGTTCGACCCCGAAGGGCGGTTCATCCGCCGCTACGTGCCGGAACTGGCCGGCGTGCCTGTGAAATACATCCATGCGCCGTGGACCATGGACGCCGCCACGCAGTCCGACTGCGGGGTCGTCATCGGTCGCGACTACCCGGCGCCCGTCGTCGATCACGCGGCGGCGAGAGCGCGTACACTCGCCCGCTACAAGTCGGTCGGGGCATGAGGCCAACGGAGGAACGGACATGAGAACGGCAGTGATGGGAGCCGGCGCGGTCGGCTGCTACTACGGCGGGATGCTGGCCCGCGCAGGCCGGTCGGCGGTGCTGATAGGACGCCCCTCGCACGTCGAGGCCATCCGCCGCGATGGCCTGCTGATGGATACGCAGAGCTTCCGCGAGCACGTGCGGATCGAGGCGCGCACCGACGCGGCCGGCATCAAAGGCGCCGAGCTCGTGCTGTGCTGCGTGAAGTCGACCGATACCGCGCAGGCCGCCGCGGAGATGGCGCCCCATCTTGCGCCCGGGGCGATCGTGCTGAGCCTGCAGAACGGCTATGACAATGCGCAGCGCCTGGCGGAGGCCATGGGCCGCCCGGTGCATCCGGCGGTGGTCTATGTCGCGACGGAGATGGCGGGGCCCGGGCACCTGCGCCACCATGGCCGCGGCGAGCTCGTGATCGGTCCGTTCGCCGGCAGCGAAAAGGTGGTCGCGCTGTTTGCGACGGCCGGAGTACCCGTGCAGGTCTCCGACAATGTCGCCGGCGCGCTGTGGGCCAAGCTCGTCATCAATTGCGTCTACAACGCGCTGTCGGCGATCACC
>JAYRQX010000021.1:0-10285 GCA_041910415.1 Acetobacteraceae bacterium
CACGAAGCCGAAGCTGTCCCCGATCATCAGATACTGCTCGCCATGCCCCTGCGCGGCGCGATAGCTGTAATTGCCGGCGGTGTAGATCTCCGACACGCGCGTCGCGCCGGTCATGCGCGCGGCGACCGTCGGGCTGCCCGCGATGCGCTGCTCCAGGACATCGGCCACCGTGCCGCTGCGCTCCTTCCAGACGGCCTGGTCGCCGACGAAACCCACGCTCATCGTGTCGTCGGGGAGCGGGATCAGCCAGAACCAGCCATCCTCGGCCAAGTGGATGGTGATGTAGCCCTCGTAATTGTCGGGCCGCCGTTCCACGGCCTTGTAGTGGGCATAGACGGCGGCGGTGTTGTTGTATTTGTTGATCGTCTTGTCGGTGGTGCGGTTGGCCAGGAAGGTGTCGCGGCCCGAGGCATCCAGCACGTAGCGCGGGCGGTAGGTCTGCGCGCTGCCATCCGCGGCCTTCGCGGTGACGGTCGCGCGGTCCCCCTTCGCGCCGAAGGCGACCTCGGTCACGCGCGTGTTCTCCAGCATCGTCGCCCCCCTGGCGGCGGCGTTGCGGAACAGCAGCAGGTCGAAGGGCGCGCGCGGGACCTGGTAGGAAAAGCCCTTCTGCGGCCCGAGCGCATCGGCGAAGGTGAAGCGGCAGGACCGGCCCGTGCGGTCGGAGACGAACTCCGCCCCCGGCTTGTGCACGCCGATCGCGCGCACCTCCTCCATGATGCCGAGCCTTTCGAAGAGATCGAGGTTCTTCGGCAGCAGGCTTTCGCCGATGTGGAAGCGCGGATGGCTGTCCTTCTCCAGCACGGTCACACTGCGGCCGCGCTGGGCCAGCAGGGCGGCTGCGGTGCATCCGGCGGGGCCACCGCCGATGACGAGGACGTCGGGCTGCATGGGATCGGACATGGGGGGATGTTTCCGGTCGGCGGGGCAGCGGGTCAAGCCTCCTCTTGGGGGAGGCATGGACGCGGAAAGGGCCCGGCCGCACTGTGGGGGGATGCACCTGCTGCTTGTCCTGCTCCTGATCGTCGCGGCCCTGCCGGCCCGGGCCCAGACGGAGCTGAAGATCGCCACCTGGAACGTCGCCTGGTTCACCCTGCGGCCGCCCACGGACAACGACCTGCCGCGCAACCTGACGGCGCGCAGCGCGACCAACTTCGCGCGGCTGCGCGCCTATGCTGAACGCCTGGCGGCCGACGTGCTGGCGCTGCAGGAGGTGGACGGGCCGGACGCCGCCGCGCGCCTGCTGAACCCGCGCGAGTACGAGTTCCACTTCCCCGACGAGCGCGACATCCAGCGCGCCGGCTTCGCCTGGCGGCGCGGGTTGCATGTCACGCGCAACCCGGACCTCGCGGGGCTGGATCTGCGGCCCCACGCCCGCTTCTCGCTCCGCCGCGGCGCGGACATCACGGTGGAGGTCGCGGGCGGGTCGCGCATCCGCCTGCTGTCGGTCCACCTGAATGCCGGCTGCATGGAAGGCGCGCTGGATGACCGCCGGCGGGAATGCGATTCGCTGGGGCAGCAGGCCGCGGTGCTGGCGGGTTGGATCGCGGAGCGCCGGCGCGACGGCGTGCCCTTCATGATCCTGGGCGACTTCAACCGCCGCATCGGCCGCGACGATCCCTTCATGGAGGTGCTCGCCCAGCACGGCCCGCTGCTGCGCGCGAATGAGGGCACGTCCAACCCCTGCTGGTCCGGCGACCGCGGCGGGCGCCCTTTCATCGACCATATCCTGCTGGGCGGCGCCGCCCGCGGCTGGCTGCTGCCGGGGAGCCTGCGCGTCCTGGTCTATGCCGAACGCGACCCCGCCCTGCGCGACCGCATCTCCGACCACTGCCCGCTGAGCGTCAGGATGCGCCTGCCGTGACGAGGCCTGACCGAAGGCGGCCCGCAGAGCGAGCCGGGAGCGCACAGCGCGACCGCGCCCAACCCGCCCGTCGTCGCCCGTGCGCCGGTGCAGGGCGCGAAAGCCAAGCCCGCGGAGCGGGCGCCCGGCGCCTGAGGGCATAACATGCTCCAATTCGCGCGGATCACGCTGCCGCTCGCGGCGGTGAACTTCCTGAACCAGGCGACGCGGGCGCTGATCGCGACGATCGGGCCGCTGCTGGCGCTGGAATTCGGGCTGTCCGCCTCCGGCCTCGGCTTCCTCGCCGCGGCCTTCTTCGCGGCCTATGCGTTGGCGCAACTGCCGATCGGCATCGCGCTCGACCTGTTCGGCGCGCGCAAGGTGCAGCGCGTGCTGGTCCTCGTCGCGGCCTCGGGCTTCGCGCTGAGCGCCCTCGCCGAGGACACCTTCGTGCTGGGGCTGTCGCGCTTCATCGCCGGCGCCGGCGTCGGCGCCGGGCTCATGGCCATGCTGAAGGCGCATTCCCAGTGGTATCCGAAGGAACGCGTCGCCGCCGTCACCGGCGCCGGCATCTTCGTGGCGGGCTTCGGCGGCATGGTGGCGACGGTGCCGGCGCAGCTGATG
Source organism: Acetobacteraceae bacterium (assembly GCA_041910415.1). Taxonomy (GTDB): domain Bacteria; phylum Pseudomonadota; class Alphaproteobacteria; order Acetobacterales; family Acetobacteraceae; genus JAYRQX01. The sequence continues at coordinate 2,468 of JAYRQX010000021.1, forward strand.
CTGCCCCATATCGGCTGGCGCGGCCTGTTCTGGCTGCTCGCCGGGCTCGGCGTGCTGATCTCGGTCTGGATTTCCGTCAGCGTGCCGGAGCCGCCCCCGCACATCCTGCGCCCGCAGCGCCGGAGCCTGGTGAAGGAGATCGCGGAGTTCGGCCGCATCTTCTCCGACCGCCCCTTCCTGCGGGTGCTGCCGGCCATCGGCGTGCTGTCGGCCATCAACTTCACCTATCAGGGCCTCTGGGCGGGGCCCTGGCTGCGCGACGTGGCATCGCTCGCCGATGCGCCGCGCGCGACGGTGCTGCTCTGCTACGCCATGGGCATGATGATCGGCAGCCTGGCGACGGGGCAGGCGTCGAGCTACGCGCAGGCGCGCTGGGGATCGCCGATGCTGGTGCCCTTCATCGGCGTCGGGGGATCCATGGCGATGCAGGGGCTGCTGATCCTGGGGCCGCAGGATGTCGTGCTGCTCGGCGTCATCTGGTTCTTCTTTTCGTTCTTCGGATCGGTGACGCCCGCGGCCTATGCGGCGATGCAGCAGGGCTTCCCGCCGGAACTCGTGGGGCGCGTCGCGACGGCGATCAACGGCTCCATGCTCGTGCTGGTCTTCGTGCTGCAGAATGTGATCGGATGGATTCTCGACCTGTGGCCACGCACGGCGAGCGGGGGATGGGACCCCGCCGGCTATGGCTGGGCCGTGGGGCTGACGCTCGGCCTGCAGGCCGCCGGCGTGTTGTGGATGCGGATCGCGCCCGGCAGGCGCTGAACAGGGGAATGCCGGTCATGGCGAAGAAGGACGCGAAGCCCGCGCCGGTGGGGAAGAACGGCAGGGACGACATGCCCTGGAGCGAGGTGGCGAACCGCGCCAGGCGCATCCTGGCCCGCTACCGCGTGACCGACGGCCGGAAGTTCCGGCTGAAGGATTTCAACCCCGGCGATTCGACGGAGCTGGATCTCGACAAGGACCAGGCCAAGGCGCTGCTGGAAGGCGGCGTGCGGCGGCTGGCGGAATTGCAGGACAAGCTCTACGCGCAGGATCGCTGGGCGGTGCTCGCGATCTTCCAGGCCATGGACGCGGCGGGGAAGGATGGCGCGATCAAGCACGTCTTCTCAGGCGTGAACCCCACGGGCTGCCAGGTCGAGAGCTTCAAGACGCCGACGGCGCTGGAGCTCGACCATGATTTCCTGTGGCGGCATCTGCAGCACCTGCCGCAGCGCGGCCGCATCGGCATCCACAACCGCAGCTGGTACGAGGAGGTTCTCGTCGTCCGGGTGCATGAGGACTATCTGCGGGGCCAGAAATTGCCGCCGAAGCTGGTGACGAAGAGGATCTTCGAGGAGCGGCTCGAGGACATCGCGGCCTTCGAGCGCTACCTGTCCCGCCAGGGGATCCCGGTGATCAAATTCTTCCTGAACGTGAGCCAGGAGGAGCAGAAGAAGCGCTTCCTGGAACGCATCGACGAGCCCGAGAAGAACTGGAAATTTTCTGCGAACGACGTGACGGAGCGGCGCTTCTGGAAGGATTATCAGCGCGCCTACCAGGAGGCGATCGCGGCGACCGCGGCGGAGCATGCGCCGTGGTATGTGGTGCCCGCGGACAAGAAGTGGTTCACGCGGCTGGTGGTGGTGGCCGCGATGGTCGATGCGCTGGAGAAGCTGGACCTGCACTATCCGCAGGTGACGGCGGAGGAACGCGCGGCGCTGGCGAAGGCGAAGGGGGAGTTGGGGGGGTAGGCTGTCAGCAGTTCAGGTATCTGAATGCGGAGCCGTAAGCGCGCGGCAGCACTGGATATCGCGTGTGTCGACCGACGAGTATGGCCCATTCTGCATCGGGCTCTCCATCGAAGCAGCAAGCCTCGAAGGGTCGGAACTCGTCCTGCGGGCCGAGGAACGTGCGGCGACGGTCATCCAGGTCCTCCCATGTCACCCGAAGTCGATGAGGTGGTGAGGCGATGGTCCAAGCTCCACGAACAATCCCCTGCGCTTCTGCGAGCAAGAGGTTCGGCGCTGGATTGCGGTTTGCCGGGCGGCACTGCCACCATTTGCGCGCAGCGTCCCACAGATCGTCCAATGCCATGCCTTCCGACCAGGTGCGGCCGATATTGACCAGCACGGTTGCACGCGTCGTGCTTAGCGGCAGGGCGCGGTGATCCGCCACGATTCCATCAAGAAGCCGGATGCCATTCTCCACCCCGGCGCCGCGTACCAGATTGGTGAGAGGCACCTTCCATCGCAGCAGGACATCGATGATCGCCGCTTCGACCTCTGCGGCCGTTGAGTGCGTCCCAAGTCTGCGCCGCAGGATGTAGGCGCGCGGGCTGAAGCCGGCGGTGTGGATGGCGCGGATGCGCTCGAGCTTTGCTCCCGGCTCCTCGGATACCAACGCTGCCCACGTGTGGTGAAGGACGCGGTCGCCGACTCCTCGTCCGACGTAGAAGAGTAGGCCGTCACGCGGGTCTTCAAGAGCGTAGACATACTGGCCAAGCGCCGCATGAATCTCAGCTCCGAGCGTTGACGGCCCGCGCACTGCTCACTCCCCCGCGGCATCCAGCACGTGCAGGGAATAGGTGAAGGCCGCGCCGGCATTCACGGCGACGGCGACGCCGAGCGCCTCGGCCATTTCCTCCTTCGTGGCGCCCGCGGCCTTGGCCTTCCTCACATGCGCGTCGATGCAGCCGTCGCAGCGTGTGGTCACCGTAACCGCCAGCGAGATCAGCTCCCGCGTCTTCGCATCCAGGTGTTTCGTTTGCGCGGCGGCATTGTTCAGCGCGACGAAGCCCTTGACGATTTCCGGGTGCAGTCCGCGCAATTCCTTGCCGCTCTCGCGCAGCGCCGCGTTGTAGCCGTTCCAGTCCTTGATCGCGCTCATCCTGTGTCCGCTCCCGAAAAAGAGAAAGGGCGCGAGGCCATCGCCCCGCGCCCCGCTGCATCATCGCAGCACCAGCGAACAAAAACTACTCCACCGCCTCGGGCTCGCGATGCTCGGCATCGCCCTCGCCATCCTCGGGCTTCGGCAGCGCCGGGGGCGCGGCCTCCACATAATCGAAGGTGAGCGCGCCGTCCTTCAGCCCGACCTTCACCGCGCCGCCCTTCACCAGCCTGCCGAAGAGCAGCTCCTCCGCGAGCGGCTTCTTCACGAACTCCTGGATCACGCGCGCCAGCGGACGCGCGCCATAGAGCGGATCGTAGCCGCGCTCGGCGAGCCATTCCTTGGCGGCGCTGGAAAGCTCGATCGTCACGTTGCGGTCGGCGAGCTGCGCTTCCAGTTGCATGATGAACTTTTCCACGACGCGGCCCACGATTTCGGGCGTGAGGCCCGAGAAGGGCACGGTCGCGTCCAGCCGGTTGCGGAATTCCGGCGTGAACATGCGCTTGATCGCGTCCTCGTCCTCGCCCACGCGCGCCGTGCGCTCGAAGCCGATGGTGTTCTTCGCCATGTCGGCGGCGCCGGCATTCGTCGTCATGATGAGGATCACGTTGCGGAAATCGACCGTCTTGCCGTTGTGGTCGGTCAGCTTCCCGTGGTCCATCACCTGCAGAAGGATATTATACAAATCCATGTGCGCCTTCTCGATCTCGTCGAGCAGGAGCACCGCATGCGGGTGCTGGTCGATCGCGTCCGTCAGCAGCCCGCCCTGGTCGAAGCCGACATAGCCCGGCGGCGCGCCGATCAGGCGCGAGACCGAATGCCGCTCCATGTATTCGCTCATGTCGAAGCGGATCAGCTCGATCCCCAGCGTCTTGGCGAGTTGCTTCGCCACCTCGGTCTTGCCGACGCCGGTGGGGCCCGAGAACAGGTAGTTGCCGATCGGCTTCTCCGCGTCCCGCAGACCCGCGCGCGACAGCTTGATGGCGGACGACAGAACCTCGATGGCCTTGTCCTGGCCAAAAACCATGGCCTTCAGGTCGCGCTCCAGGTTCTTCAGCACCTCCTTGTCGTCGGTCGAGACCGATTTCGGCGGGATGCGCGCGATCTTCGCCACGATGTCCTCGACATCCTTGAGCGTCACCGTCTTCCGCCGCTTGCCCTCGGGCAGCAGCATGCGGGACGCGCCGACCTCGTCGATCACGTCGATCGCCTTGTCCGGCAGCTTCCGGTCGTGGATGTATTTCGCGGACAGCTCCACCGCCGCGCGGATCGCTTCCGGCGTGTAGCGGACCTTGTGGTGCTTCTCGTAATTGGTCTTGAGGCCCTGCAGGATCTTGATCGCGTCCTCGACGTTCGGCTCGTTCACGTCGATCTTCTGGAAGCGCCGCACCAGCGCGCGGTCCTTCTCGAAGTAATTTCTGTACTCCTTGTACGTCGTGCTGCCGATGCAGCGGATCGTGCCCTGGGCGAGCGCGGGCTTCAGCAGATTCGATGCATCCATCGCGCCGCCGCTGGTCGCACCCGCGCCGATCACCGTGTGGATCTCGTCGATGAAGAGGATCGAGCCGGGCTGGTTTTCCAGCTCGGTCACCACCGCCTTCAGCCGCTCCTCGAAATCGCCGCGATAGCGGGTGCCGGCGAGCAGGCTGCCCATGTCGAGCGCGTGGATGGTGCTCTTGAGCAGCACCTCCGGCACGTCGCCCTCGATGATGCGCTTGGCGAGACCTTCCGCGATCGCCGTCTTGCCGACGCCGGGATCGCCCACATAGAGCGGGTTGTTCTTGGTGCGGCGGCAGAGGATCTGGATCGTGCGCTCGATCTCGTCGGCGCGGCCGATCAGCGGGTCGATCTTGCCCTGCTGCGCCTTCTTGTTGAGGTTGACGCAGTAATTCGTCAGCGCGTCCTGGCCGCGGCCGCCGCGGGAGGGCTTCTCGTCCTTCTCCGCATTGCCTTCCTCGGCATTGCCGTTCGTGCTGCCCTGGACGGGGCGCGGCGTGGAGCGGCCTGGCGCCTTGGCGATGCCGTGGCTGATGAAGTTGACCGCATCCAGCCGCGTCATGTCCTGCAACTGCAGGAAATAGACGGCATGGCTCTCGCGTTCGGAGAACAGCGCGACGAGCACATTGGCGCCCGTCACCTCGTCCCGGCCCGAGGACTGCACATGGATCGCCGCGCGCTGCACGACGCGCTGGAAGCCCGCGGTCGGCTTCGGGTCGCCGGACCGGTCCGTCACCAGCCCGGCCAGGTCCTTGTCCAGGAATTCGGTGAGGTCGCGCTTCAACCGCTCGATATCCACGCCGCAGGCCTTCAGCACGGTCGTGGCATCGGGGTCGTCACCAAGGGCCAGGAGCAGGTGTTCGAGCGTCGCGTATTCGTGGCGGCGTTCGCTCGCCAGCGCGAGGGCGCGGTGGAGCGTCTGTTCGAGGTTGCGGGACAGCATGGTCAGTACGCTCCCCTGTGGGGGCCGCGGCGAGGCGAGGCCCCGGCGGCGAATAGGACAGATAGCTTAACTGGTTCTCCCCCCGCGGTCCTGCGAGACTTGACGCCCGAAAGAAGAAATCGTGGCTGCTCTGCGCGGATGGCGCGGCTACTCCTTCTCGATCGTGCACTGAAGCGGGTGCTGGTTCTGGCGCGCGAGGTCCATCACCTGGGTCACCTTCGTCTCCGCGACCTCATAGGTATAGACGCCGCAGACGCCGACGCCGCGCCGGTGCACATGCAGCATGATCCGGGTCGCTTCCTCCCGGTTCTTCTGGAAGAAGCGTTCCAGGACATGAACGACGAACTCCATGGGCGTGTAGTCGTCGTTCAGCATCAAGACCTTGTACATCGCCGGCTTCTTCGTCCGCGGGCGCGGCTTGACCACCACGCCGGTCTGCGGCCCATCGCCGGTCTGCCCGTTGCCCGGGCGCTTGTCCTGGTCGCTCATGATAGGAAGACAGGTCCTCGACGGAGGGATGAGCGGGCCCTTCTGCCCGCGACGCGTGGCCAGAATATCGGCATTGCCGGCGCGGGGTGAAGGGGAACCGTCATCCTTCCCGCCAGATTAACGCGCAAGCCCTGATGCGTGCCCGCCTCGGGGCCCCTCATACCAGCGGTCGAATGCTTCGACCGCTGGTATTCGTCTTTGCATGCCCTCAAGCGCCGGGCGGCGGCCCTGCCGCCGGATGAACCGCCCCCGGAACGCAAACAGCCCGGCCAGCCATCCCGCGACGCCTGGTGGCATCGCAAGGTGGCCGGGCCGGGCCCGTTTGCGGCCGCCCCTGGGGGGAGTGGGGGGCGGGGCGGCCAGTCAGAGCGGGACGGTCAGGCCGCGAGCGGCTTGCCCATCTTCTCGACCGCGAGCTGCACGCGCGCGGTGATCGGGGCGAAGGCCGTCTCGGCCAGCTTCACGGACGCCTCGTTCAGCTTCGCGGCGTCGGACATGGCCTTCTCCATCGCGGTCTTCGCGTAGGAGGCCTGGATCTCGGCCGCTTCCTTCAGGCTCTTCACGGCCGCGAGCGCCTTCGCACCCTCGAGCGCGGAGTCCGTGTAGGACTGCGCCGTCGCCACATACTGGCGCGCGATGTCCTGGGCGCCGGCGGTCCACAGCTGCGCGGCCTTCGTGAAGGCCTCGATGTTGCCGCGGCCGAACTCAGCGGCCTCCTCGGCGGCCTTCATGAAGCCCTCGGTCGCCTTGGTGGCCTGGGCGACGCCCTGCTCGACGGCAGCGCGCGCCTGGGCGGAGCCGTCCTCGAAGAACTTCTTCGCCTGGGCGGCGCCGGCAACAGCGGCTTCGATGGAGGGGGTCTTGGTCTCGACGGGGATCGCCTTCGGTGCAGCCATGGTATGTCTCCTGTTCAGATCGGGTGACCGGCCCACCCGGTCTTTCCTGTTGCAGCAATGCTGCGCTGCAACATGGGGCGTCCCTACAGGGACTCCAGGGTCGGGCGCAAGTTTTTTTTGCGCTGCACCATAAAATTCCGCAACCGTATCGTACGGCCCGTTTCGCCGTGATGTTGCGCCGCCGCAAGCACGTGCCGCAAAGGGCTGAATCCGCATTGTTCCGTCCATCGCATTGTGGACAGCGTCCCCGTGCGCTCGCTACAAAGGCCGTACGAGGGGACTCGGGCAGGCTGGGGGGCCGGCACGAGATCCTGGGGGGTTGTGGAGAGATGGATGTCTTTCGCGCCATGAAGGGCGCCGCGGCGCTCAGGGCCGTGCCGTTGCTGGTGGCCCTGGTGGTCGGCCTGGCGGCGTTCCCGGCCCAGGCGCAGCTCGGCGGGGGCGAGCGCTACGCCGCCATCCTGTTCGAGCATCGGACGGGTCAGGTGCTGTTCGCGTCGAATGCCGACGAGCCGCGCTATCCGGCCTCGCTGACCAAGATGATGACGCTCTACATGCTGTTCGAGGCGATCCGCGACGGCCGCGTGCAGCTCTCGACCCCGATCGTCATGTCGGCCGAGGCGGCATCCCGCCCGCCGTCGAAGCTCGGCATCCCGCCCGGCATGTCCATCACGGCCGAGCAGGCGATCCTCGCCCTGGTCACCAAGAGCGCGAACGACGTCGCCGCCGCCGTGGGCGAGCATCTGGGCGGATCGGAGGAACGCTTCGCCCAGATGATGACGCTGCGCGCCCGCAGCATCGGCATGACGCGGACCACCTTCCGCAATGCCTCGGGCCTGCCGGATTTCGAGCAGACGACCACGGCGCGCGACATGGCGACGCTGGGGCGGCGCCTGATCCAGGACTTCCCGAACCGCTACCAGTATTTCAGCACGGTGCATGCCAGCATCGGCCGGATCCGGCTGCGCAACCACAACCGCATGCTCGACAGCTATGACGGCGCGGACGGGATCAAGACCGGCTACACGAGGGATTCCGGCTTCAACATCGTCACCAGCGCCGAACGCAGCGGCGTCCGGCTGGTCGGCGCCGTCTTCGGCGGCCGCTCCTGGGTGGAGCGCGACCAGC
>JAYRQX010000022.1:0-1998 GCA_041910415.1 Acetobacteraceae bacterium
CGGGCGCTTGCCGATGATGTCGAGCGCGTGGCGCCACTGTCCCATCCAGTCGCCCGTGCCGCCGATGATCGCGGCATCCGCGAGTCCCCCATCCAGCAGCAGCGCGGCGGCGACGCCCTGGCGCGTGCGCACGCGGCGCGCGGCGGCTTCCGGCGGCGTGCCGCGCCGACCGACCTTCTTCTGGTAGTGGGCCACCAGCGGGGCGAAGAGTTCGGTGTCCGCGCCCGGGTCGAGCACGCGCACGCTCTCGCCGAGCGACATGCGCAGGCCCAGCGCCGCGACCTTCGCGGCGATGATGTCGCGCCGTCCGATCAGGATGGGTTCGGCGATGCCCTCGTCCACCACAGTCTGCACGGCGCGCAGCGTGCGTTCGTCCTCGCCTTCCGCATAGGCGACGCGCCTGGGGTTCTGGCGCGCGGCGGCGAAGACCGGGCGCATCAGGTAGCCCGAGCGGAAGACCGTGCGTTCCAGCTCGCGCCGGTACGCGTCGAAATCGACGATCGGGCGCAGCGCGACGCCGCTCGCCATCGCGGCCTTCGCGACAGCCGGCGCGATTTCGAGGATCAGCCTGGGATCGAAGGGCTTGGGGATGATGTAGTCGGGCCCGAAGACCGGCGCCTGGCCGCCATACGCCGCGGCCACGACCTCGCTCGCCTCGACGCGCGCCAGCGCGGCGATGGCATCGGCGGCGGCGACCTTCATCGCCTCGTTGATCGTGGTCGCGCCGCAATCGAGCGCACCGCGGAAGATGAAGGGGAAGCAGAGGACGTTGTTGACCTGGTTCGGGTAGTCCGTGCGGCCGGTCGCGACGATGGCGTCAGGGCGCGCGGCCCGCACCGCTTCGGGCAGGATTTCCGGTTCGGGATTCGCGAGCGCGAGCACCAGCGGCTTCGGCGCGAGCAATTTCAGCCATTCGGGCTTCAGCACGCGCGGCGCCGAGAGGCCCAGGAAGACATCGGCGCCGGGCAGCGCATCCTCCAGCGTCCGCGCCGCCGTCTCGCGCGCCCATTTCGCCTTGTAGGGATCGAGGTCGTTGCGGCCCGCATGGATCACGCCGCCGATGTCGCAGATGGTGACGTTCCCGGGCTTCAGCCCCATGGTCACCAGCAGGTCCAGGCAGGCGAGCGCCGCGGCGCCGCCGCCGGTGTTGACCAGCTTGATGTCCTCGATCCGCTTGCCCTGCAGCAGCAGGCCGTTGCGCACGGCGGCGGCGACGATGATGGCGGTGCCGTGCTGGTCGTCGTGGAAGACCGGGATCTTCATCCGCTCGCGCAGCGTGCGCTCGATGACGAAGCATTCGGGGGCCTTGATGTCTTCCAGGTTGATCGCGCCGAAGCTCGGTTCCAGCGCGGCCACCACCTCGATCAGCTTCGCCGGGTCCTTTTCGTCCACCTCGATGTCGATGGAATCGATGCCGGCGAATTTCTTGAAGAGAACCGCCTTGCCTTCCATCACGGGCTTGGACGCCAGCGCGCCGATGGAACCGAGGCCGAGCACCGCCGTGCCGTTCGAGATGACGGCGACCATGTTGCCGCGCGCCGTGTAGTCCCAGGCCTTGTCGGGGTCCCGGGCGATCTCCTCGCAGGCCGCGGCGACGCCGGGCGAATAGGCGAGGCCGAGGTCGCGCTGCGTCGCCATGCGCTTGGTCGGCTCGACGCTGAGTTTCCCGGGCCGCGGCAGGCGATGGTAGTCGAGCGCGGCGCGGCGGAAATCTTCGTCCATCAGGGTCTCCCTTACGGGTCAGCCTAGCCGAACGCGCCGGACCGCGCGACCGAGCTGGCGCGGATCATTGCGGATACGGCCGGCTTGCGGCAGGTTCGGCCGACGCCTGCCAGGATCACGCTCACCATGACCACCTCGCCGCTTCTTCGCCGGACCCTGCTGCTCGCGCCGCTCGGCGCGCTGGCGCTCCCAGGCTGCGCCGAACAGCCCGCCCCTGCGGCTGCGCCGGCGCCCGCGACGCCGGCGCCCCGGACCACGCCGGATGGCCGGCTGACC
>JAYRQX010000023.1:0-2818 GCA_041910415.1 Acetobacteraceae bacterium
GCAACGCCGCCAACAATGCGCCATTGCGCTTCGAGGCGCCGAAAGTCAGCCCTGGCGGCAGCATGGACGTCCCGCCGGGCGGGCCGAAAGTCAGCCCTGGCGGGACGGCGCCCATGGCTGCCGCCAACGGCATCCCGGCCGACTTCGACGTCGATGGCTTCCTGCGCCAGGCCAAGCTGAACTTCGTCCGCCTGCAAGCCGCCAACGATCGCGGCGACATGGCCGACATCGCCCAGTTCACCACGCCCGAGGTCTTCGCCGAAATCCAGATGCAGCACCGCGAACGCGGCCAGGCCACGCAGCAGACCGACGTGGTGACGCTGCACGCCGATCTGCTGGAGATCGCCGAGGAAGCCGGCCGCTACATCGCCAGCGTGCGTTACTACGGCCAGTTGCGCGAGGAGGCTGACGCCGCGCCGGCCGACTTCGACGAAATGTGGCATCTGGTCAAGCCGATGGACGGCAGCCGCGGCTGGCAGGTCGCCGGTATCCAGCAAGCCCAATAACGCTCATGCTTCCCCTGCCGCCGCCCGCGCTGATGGCCGTGAACCATGTCCTCGGCCAGGCGGCATGGGCGCGCGAAAAGCTGGCGCGCTTCGCCGGCCACACGGCGCGCATCGCGATGCCGCCCTTCGAGGCGGCGTTCGCCATCGCGGATGACGGACACCTCGCGCCGGCCGGCGCGGAGGCGGTCCCCGAAGTCAGCATTTCGCTGCCCGCCCACGCCCCGTTGCTGGCGCTGCAAGGCCATGACGTGCTGATGCGCGCCGCGCGCCTCGAAGGCTCGGCGGATTTCGCCGAGGTGTTGAGCTTCGTGATCAGGAACCTGCGCTGGGATGTCGAGGAAGACCTCTCCAAGGCTTTCGGCGACATCGCCGCCCACCGCATGGTCGATGGCGCGCGCAAGTTCGCCGGCTGGCAACAGCAGGCGGCGCGCAACCTGGCGGAGAACTTCGCCGAGTACTTCACCGAGGAACAACCCATGGTGGCCCGGCGCGAGGCGACCGACGATTTCGCCGCCGAGGTGGACCGCCTGCGCGACGATGTCGCGCGGCTTGAAAAGCGCATCCAGCGCCTGGGCTAAAGCCGGCCTGCATTTCTTCGCGGGCATCGCGCCGGCATGCCCGTGGCGCGCTCAAATTTTTCTATTGGGCATCGCGCCCGCGCTTGGCGAGAATGGCGCCTCCATAACGACACGGGGAGACCGCCATGCACCATCGCCATGCCATTGCCATCACCGCCTGCCTCGCCGCGCTCGCCGCGCCGGCGCTGGCCGCCAGCGATGACGAACTGATCGCCGAGACCAAGAAGACCGCGCTCGGCATTCCACCCAAGCTGCTGGCCATGGTCCAGGAAGAGATCGACAAGGGCAGCTACCACGGCGCGATCGCCGCGTGCAGCGAAAAGGCGCCGAAGATGGCCGCCGCCGCCTCGCAGAACACCGGCTGGGCGATTCGCCGCGTCAGCCTCAAGAACCGCAACCCCAAGGCGGTGCCCGACGCGTGGGAGCGCGCCGTGCTGGAGGACTTCGACCGCCGCCAGGCCGCCGGCGAGAACCCGGCCGACCTCGAAAAGGCGGAAATCGTCACCGACGGGGGCACGCGCATGGTGCGCTACATGAAGGCGCTGCCAGTCCAGGACGTGTGCGTGAAATGCCACGGCCCCGCCGATCAGAACACCTCCGAGGTCAAGGCCAAGCTGGCGGAAATCTACCCCGACGACAAGGCCACCGGCTACAAGCGCGGACAGATTCGCGGCGCGCTGACCGTGAAGCGACCGCTGTAAGCATGCAGGGTTCGGGCGGAGCCGCGGGAGCCCTCAAGTGCGATCCCGCGCCGTCCCGCCAAGCCTGACTTTCGGAATCCGGCGCGCGCCTCGGGTGCCACCGCTAGTCGCTGCCGACGATGCAGCCCGCCTTGCGCGCGGCGGCGGCGATGGCCTGTAGCGGTTTCACCCGTTCGTCGTCCTTCAGCGCGGCATCGCCCAGCACGGCATCGGCCTGCTGCGCAAAAGGCATGCACTCGGCATTGCCGAGCAACTTGTAGCGGAATTCGTAGGCTTCATACCCCGCCGCCGGTAGCGGCGGGGGCGGCGGCGCGCGACGGCGCAGCCGCTCCTGGGCGGCCTGGATGGCGCGACGCAGTTCGTCCTCGGTCATCGCGGTGGCCGGCGCGCTCCCGCCGGATGGCGTCTGCGCGGCGGCGACCGAGGCGCCCAGCGCCAGGGCCACCATCGACACGGTCAACAGGATGCGGACCGTCGGCGGATTTGTACACGTTTCCATGACGCCCAGTGTAGTCCGCCTACGCACCCGGCGCCTCGATGCCGTAGCGCGCCGGGGTGGCCAGCACCGCCATGGTGACGCGCGAAACGCACACCAGCCTGCCGGCCTCGTCGCTGATGCGGATGTCCCAGACATGCGTGCTGCGGCCAAGGTGGAGCGGCCGGGCGACGCCGACCACCCAGCCCTCGGCGACGGCGCGCACGTGGTTGGCGTTGATTTCCTGCCCGACGCAATGGAAGCGTGCCGGATCGACCACGTGCGCGGCGCCCCACGAGGCGAGGGTTTCCGCCAGCACCAGGGAGACACCGCCGTGGAGCACGCCGGCGGGCTGGCGGGTGCGCCGGTCGACCGGCATGCGCGCCCTGAGGTAGTCGTCGCCTGCTTCCAGCAACTCGATGCCCAGGTGGCCGTTGGCGCAGGCGTCGCCGCGCCGGTTGGCCGCGGCGACGTCGAATCCGGCGAACCAGATGCTCACGCGCGCGGCCCCGCGCTCACGGCTCGACCGCGCCCAGCGCCTTGTAGAGCGAGGCCAGC
>JAYRQX010000024.1:0-2103 GCA_041910415.1 Acetobacteraceae bacterium
CTGACCGAGGCCGAGCGGCAGGAGACGCTCGCAGAAGTGCTTGGCCTGCTGGCCCAGCCCGCGCTGGCCGAGGCGCTCGGCCCCGGCAGCCTGGCCGAGGCGCCGCTGGCCGGGGAGATCGGCGGGCGGATGATCTCGGGCCAGGTGGACCGGCTGCGGGTCACGGCGGACCGCGTGCTCGTCATCGACTACAAGACCAACCGCCCGCCGCCGGGTGCGGCCGATTCGGTCCCGCCGCTCTACCTGCGCCAGATGGCCGCCTATCGCGCCCTGTTGCGCGCGGCCTTTCCAGGCCGCGCCGTCGCCAGCGCGCTGGTCTGGACCTATGGCGCGCGCTTCATGGACCTGCCGGATTCCCTGCTCGATGCCCATGCTCCCTGATGGGCGCATTCCGCCATGCGCCGGACGCGGGGCACGGGACGCTTGACCTTCGGCCCCGGCTTGCCGAATTTCGGCCTCAATCGGCGGCCCCCCGGCCGTCATCTTGGACAGGACCCCCGATGAGCGAACTCACCAAGGCCGTGACCGACGACAGCTTCCAGGCGGACGTGCTGTCCGCCCCCGGCCCCGTGCTGGTGGATTTCTGGGCGGAATGGTGCGGCCCCTGCAAGATGGTGGGCCCCATCCTGGACGAGCTGGCCGCGGAATATGCGGGCAAGCTGACCATCGCGAAGGTCAATGTGGACGACAACCCGATGACGCCGAACGAGTATGCGGTGCGCGGCATCCCCACGATGATCCTGTTCAAGGACGGCAAGCCGGTGGACCAGAAGGTCGGCGCCATGCCGAAGGGCGCGCTGAAGAGCTGGATCGCCGGCCAGATCGGCTGATGGTTCCGGGCGTGCGGCGGGGCAGCTTCGCGCCCCGCCGAGCCTATGCCGCCCTGGCGAGCGGCACGGCCTCTTTCGCGCTGGCCGAGCGGATCACGGCCTCGTATTTGTTGCGCTTGTGCTGCAGCAGGCGCCAGCTGCCCTTGGCGGCGAGGTCCGACAGCCTGCCGCGCGGCTCGAGCCCGATCGCCTTGAAGATCATGCCGATCGCCCGCTCCCAGTGCTTGAAGCGATAGTAGGCCATGGCGCGGCCCATATAGCCGGCGATGCAGCGGTCGTGGTCGAAGCCGATCTCCGGCGGCTCGTTGCCGCAATGGAAGGCGAAGGCAAGCTCGTCATCCTCGGAATCCGTGATGCGGCCGAGCGCCACGCGGAAGCGCTGGAAGCGGGAGATCTTCTCGCGCTCCAGGAAGCGCTTCATGTGGTCGTAGAACAGCTTGAAGTGGCGGAACTCGTCGGCCGCGATCAGGCGGCAGATCTGGCGCAGCACCGGCTCCTCGGTCGCATCGCCCAGCGCGGAGTAGTAGGAGGAGGTCCCCGTCTCGACCATGCAGCGCGCGACCAGCTCGCCGCTGAGCGAGCCACGGAGCGATGTCTCGCGCGTGGTCTCGATCTTGTAGCCGTCCTTGTAGCGCGCGAAGGCCGCGGCGTAGTCCCAGTGGGGATCGGCCAGGCACGCCCACTTGCCGAGCGCATCGCCGTGCTGCACTTCCTCGACCGCCCAGTGGTCGGCGGCCTGGCGGAAGGGCGCGTCCTCGCGAAAGACGCTGCCGAGATAGGCAGCATACTCCAGCGCGTTGCGCTCGACCATGGCGGCGGCCTTGATGATCGGCACCACATCGGGATCGACCTTGGAAGCATCGAAGCTGTCCCAGTCGATCTGGTCCATGCGCCAGTGCTTCATGATCGCCTCCAGTTGCCGCCACGAGACAACGCCGCAGCGGGCCGCGATGCTGCGTCGCAGAACCGCAATGTTCTACGCCGCCTGCATGGATTCAAGGCGCGGGCCCGCATTCCGCACCGGCGTGGCGCGCGGGCCGCAGTTCCTGCCTCGGGGAAGCCTCAGGCGGCTTCGGCGGCGGCCAGCATGGCGCGGGCGGACAGCACGCGCGCCATCGCCAGATCGACCTTCTCGCCCGATTCGCCGGTCAGCGCGGGCAGCGCCGCCTCGGCCTCGGCGATGCGCCGCTCGGCCTCGGCCTTCGAGAGCTGGGCGACGGGTGTCGCCTCATCGGCGAGGATCGTGACGCGGTCGGGCGTGATCTCGGCGAAG
>JAYRQX010000025.1:0-3056 GCA_041910415.1 Acetobacteraceae bacterium
CGGGACGGCCGAGGACGCTGCGTCCATCGATGCCACGATGCTCGTCGTCGCGCCGCGGCCGAGCGAGCCGGCACCGGCGCCGCCGGTCCCGGAGAGCCCGGCTGCCGTCGCGCCGCCGCCGGAGAGTCCGCTGATCCTGCCCCCGGCCCTGCGTCCGCGTGCGCCGCGCGAGCTCCTGGCCGAGGAACCTCACCGGTTCGACTTCGACCAGGCGGTCGCCGTCGCGGCGCAGGGTGGCGATCCGATGTCGCTCCGCTTCCGTACGGCGGCACGGCTCGGTTATCCCTGGGGCGAGGTGCTGAGCGCGCGGCTCGAACAAGGCGAGCTCGTTCTGGGCACCTTCGGCCTGATCGGCGCGGGCGGCGTTCTGCCACGGCACTTCACGGCGACGACGGCGCGGGAGAACCGGAAGCGTTCGCTTGCGCTCCATGCCTTCCTGGACATGGTGGGCGGGCGCTTCGCCGCGATGCATGCGCTGTCCGGCGCGAAATACCGGCCGACGCGCAATCCCGACATGACCAGCAAGGCGTTGTCGGCCGCGATCGGCATGGGCACGCCGGGCCTGGATGGCCGGGTGCCGCTTTCCATGCCGACGCTTCTCTATCACGCCGGTAACCTTGCCTCGCGCAGCCGCTCGACCGAGCGCCTGCGCGCCATGCTCGAGGAGGAAGCCGGCAGCCGGGTCTCGATCGAGGAGTTTGCCGGCGCCTGGGTCCGCCTGCCGCTGAGCGAGCAGACCCGCATCGCGGGCGGCGGGCGTGGCGCCACGGGTCAGAATGCCGGGCTTGGGACGGGCGCTGCCTCGGGATCGGCGATCTACGATCCCATGGCGCGCTTCGTGATCCGCCTGGGCCCGCTCCCCCGCGCCATCTTCGAGCGCTTCCTGCCTGGCACGACGCGGCACACGCGCCTGGTCGAGCTCACCCGGCTCTTCGTCGGTCTCGACACCGCCTATGCCGTGAACCTCGTGCTGGCGCGGGACGAGGTCCCCGACAGCCAACTCGGCACCACGTCGCGCCTCGGCTGGTCCTCCTGGCTCGGCCAGGACCGGCCGCGGGCGAAGGACGCTGCCGACGCCATCTTCGACGCACGCATCGCACCCCAGGGATCGACATGACAGCCAGCAGCTGGTCCGGCGGCTATCTGACCGAGGACACCTACACCGCCGCCTACTATTCGTCCCAGGAACCGAGCGTGCTGCAGACGATCTGTCTGCTGCAGCAGGTCGCCTGGTCGGCCCCGCGCGAGGGCCTCGTCTATGTCGAGGTCGGGTGCGGCCGCGGCTACACCGCCTGCACGCTCGCGGCGGCCAATCCGTCCTGGACGGTCATCGCCCTCGACTACATGCCGGCGCATATCGCCGAGGCGCGCGAATTCGCCGCCGAAGCCGGATTGGAGAACATCACCTTCCTGGAGACGGACCTCTCCACCGTGGGGCCGGAGGAAGCCGCGCGCCTGATCCCGGAAGCCGACGTCGTGACGCTGCACGGCGTCTGGAGCTGGGTGTCGGATGCGGTGCAGTCGGGCATCCTGGAGATTCTGAACCGCCTGAAGCCGGGCGGCGTCGCCATGGTGAGCTACAACGCCCTGCCGGGCTGGAGCGACGGGCTCGGCATGCAGCGCCTCGTGCATCTGCTGGCGGCGGACGGACCGGGGCGGCCGCAGGACCGCGCCGGCGCCGCCATGGGCATCGTGCGGAAGCTGCAGGATGCCGGCGCGAAGAGCCTGATCGGGAGCCTGCATGTGAAGGCGCAGCTCGCGCTGGCCGAAAAGGGTACGCCGCTCACCTATGTGGCGCATGAGATGCTGAACGACCACTGGCGCGCCTATTTCGCGCACGAGGTCTGGCGCGCCATGGCGCGGGTGAAGCTCGACTATGTCGGCTCCGCGGCCCTGGCCGACAATTTCCTGCCGTTCCAGCTGACGCCCGAGCAGCGCGTGATCGTGGACGATCTGCCGCCCGGGCCGGCGCGGGAACTCGCGACCGACATGATCACGAACCGCCAGTTCCGGCGCGACATCTTCGTCCGCGGTCGTCGCCCGCTGCTGCAGGGGGGCGCCTGGCGCGACATCCCCTTCGTCAGCACGACTGACAATCCCCCCGGCAAGGTCACCTTCACCGTGCCGGTGGGCGAGGCCGAGGTGCCGGACTCCACCATCGGCGCCCTGCAACAGGCCCTGCGCGATGGGCCCTGCACGATCGGCGACCTGCTGTCATTGTCCGAGACGGAGCGCATGTCGCCCTGGGATCTGCTGCCGACGCTCATGGGCACGGGTTTCGCGCGCCCCCTTTGGCGCGACAATCCTGGTCCGGACAGCCCGGCGGCCGAAACGGCGCGGCGCTTCAACGTGGTGGCGAGCCGCCGTTTCCTCGGGGACGAGAAGGCGATGTCCTCGCTCGCCCTCGCGACACCCTGCCTCGGCGCCGGGCTCGAGACGCGCGGGCCGGAACTCGCGGTGGCCGGGGCCCTGATCGCGGCCCAGGAGCAATCGCCTGATGCGCCGCTGCTGAACGAGGTGGTGCTGGCCAGGATGATGCTGCGACCCGATGCGCCATCCGATGCGGTGGTGGAGGCCGAGGCGACGATCCGCGACATGCTCCTGCTGCGCGTGCCGGTCTGGCGGCGCCTTGGCCTGTTGCGGTGAGAAGGAGGCGTGAGGGGTGTGAAGCCCTTCACATCGCCTGTGTCGCGACAGCATCGCGGCAATGCGCGGCCGGGGCGCGCATGCTACATGGACTGCGGAGGGACAAAGCCATGACCATGTTCCGTATCGCGCCCGCTTTCGGTGCCGCCGCCATCCTGGCGGGCTTCGTTGCCGGGCCGGCAGGTGTCGCCGTCGCGCAATCCGATCCCCAGACCCAGCAGATCATCGAGCGCCTGACGCCGGTGACGCGCGGCATCCGTGTGCCGGGTGCGTCCTCGGGGGCTGCCTCGCCCGACACGCCGACGCCGCAGCCGCCGGTGCAGCCGGCCCCCGTCTATGCGCCGCCATCCCCGTCGCAGGCCTCGCCGCCGCCCGTCGTGGCGGGGCCGGGCGTGCCGCCCGTCGCCGCA
>JAYRQX010000026.1:0-6294 GCA_041910415.1 Acetobacteraceae bacterium
CGAGCACGGAAACCTCGCCCAGCTTCGCGGCGGCAGCGACGGCGGAGCGCGTCGGCTGGGTCAGCGCGCCGTCCTTGTGGTCGGCGAGAACGAGAACGGCCATGGTCAGATCACCTTCGCTTCGTTGCGGAGCTTCTCGACGAGCTCCTGCACGGACGCCACCTTCTTGCCGGCCTGGCGCTTCGCCGGCTCCTCGACCTTCAGCACCGTGAGCCGCGGCGTCACATCGACGCCAAGCGCATCGGGCTTCACCGTCTCGATCGGCTTCTTGCGCGCCTTCATGATGTTGGGCAGCGAGGCGTAGCGCGGCTCGTTCAGGCGGAGATCCGCGGTGACGACCGCCGGCAGCTTGAGCTCGACGGTCTCGAGGCCGCCATCGACCTCGCGCGTCACCTTGAGCGCGGCGCCGTCCCTCTCGACCTTGGACGCGAAGGTGCCCTGCGCCCAGCCGAGGAGCGCGGCCAGCATCTGGCCGGTCGCGTTCATGTCGTCGTCGATCGCCTGCTTGCCGAGGATCACCAGCTCCGGGCTCTCCTTGGCGACGAGCGCCTTGAGCAGCTTGGCGACGGCCAGCGGCTCCAGCACGCCGTCGTGTTCCACCAGGATGCCGCGGTCGGCGCCCATGGCGAGCGCGGTGCGGATCTGCTCCTGCGCGGCGGTCGGGCCGCAGGAGACGGCGATGATCTCGGTCGCGATGCCCTTCTCCTTGAGGCGCACGGCTTCTTCCACCGCGATCTCGTCGAAGGGGTTCATGGACATCTTGACGTTGGCGGTCTCGACGCCCGTGCCGTCCGCCTTCACGCGGACCTTCACGTTGTAGTCGACCACCCGCTTGACGGGGACGAGGAGCTTCATGGGCCGGGCCGTGTCCTGGAGGCTTTTGGGGGCGGCGGCATGCCCCGCATACGATGGGCCGCCTGCGACAACGCCGCCTGGGAGGGCGGCGTTGTCGCATCGCAACATGCGGGGCGAGAATAGGGTGTCGGGGAATGCAGGTAAAGGCGGGGATGGCAACTCCCCTACCCCCTGGCCCTCCGGTACCCCGGCGGGCAGGCACGCTGGGTCGGACAGCGCCGTCGGGTCATGACGCCAAGTAGGCTTCGCCCCCGGAACACCCAGGGGGCAAGAATCGCAGGAACCGGGAAATCAAAGGGCTCTGGCGACGCGGAAGCCGACAACCGTTTCACGCCGGTCGAGGAACAACCAGTCGCGGTAGCCGGCGCGCGTGGACCACGGGCCATCGTTCCAGGAACTGCCGCGCACGATGCGCTGGGAGCAAATCCCGCTCTCCCGCGCCTCACCGTTCGCCGGCTGATCCTCCAGTGTCGCGTTCCAGCAATCCTGCATCCACTGCCGAACATTCCCCAGCATGTCGTGCAGCCCGAACGGGTTTGCCGGAAACCTGTCCACCGGCGCCGTGGCGAGATGGCCGTCCGAGCAGGGAAAATCGATACGATCGTTCAGGCGCTCAGGGTGGGCCAACCATGCAGGATAGTATCGCGCCACAATTGTTCGATCCAGCACATTCGCGTGGCCGCACGCCGCCTTTAGCCCGCCCGGCCACCAGCGCGGCCCTGCCGTGCCCGCCCGCGCCGCATATTCCCATTCCGCTTCACTCGGCAGCCGGTACCGCTGACCTGTCCGCTGCGACAGCCACGCCACATAAGCCTGCGCGTCCTCCCAGTTCACGCACACCACCGGATCAAGCTCGGTCTGCGCGAAGGAGGGCTCCCACCATGTCAGCCCCCGCTGTTCTCGCCATTGCCATCGCCCTGCGAGATACGGGTGCCGCCCAATATGCCTGCAGGACGCGGCACGAGGCCGCCCCGTGGCTTCCTCGAAGGCCAAGTATTCCGCCCGCGTGACCGGCGACGCGCCCAGCGCGAAGCCGCGCTCGAACGTGATGTCCGTCTCAGGCGCGGATCGGCCGCGCAGCACCTGCCACTCCCTCCCCCCCTCGCGCTCCTCCTCCGCGGCGGGCACGCCCATCGTGAAGCTGCCGGGCGGGATGCGGACCATCTGCGGACAATCCGCACAGTCGCGGAAATGGCGGTCCTGGGCCAACGCCTGGCCAATACCCGCGGCGAGCAGACACAGCAGCAGGGGAAGACGAGACATGGGATTGCGTCCCAGGCGACGTTTGCATCATGCCATGACATGCGGCGGCGCGCACAGCCTGTCTGCATGCGGCACCTGACGTCCGGCATGGACGGGCCGCGCGAATCCCGCTGTCCTGCCCCCTGGCGACAGGAGAGAGAAATGGCCGCACCGCAGGTGCCGATCGATGTCGATCCCGAAACGGGCATCTGGCGCACGGACGGCATGCCCATGATCTACCTGCCCCGGCATTTCCTCGTGAACATGCAGAAGAGCATCGAGGACGCGATCGGGGCCGAGGCCTACCGGCGTATTCTGTACGCTTCGGCCGACCTCTCGGCGCTGCAATGGTGCCGGGCGGAGGCGACGACGCATGGCCTGACCCCGGTGGAGACCTTCCGTCACTACCTCAAGCGGCTCTCGCAGCGCGGCTATGGGCAGTTGGAGATCACGGCGCTCGATGAGAATGCCGGCACGGCGGAAGTGACGGTGCGCCATTCCGCCTATGCCCTCGGCTACGGGCCGAATACCGGGCGCTGCGTCTGCTACATGTTCGAAGGCAGCTTCGCCGGCGGCATGCGCTTCGTTCGCGAACAGGCGGGTCGCGCCGGAGACCCCGCCTGCCGCGAGGTCGCCTGCGCCGCCAACGGCGCGCCGGAATGCCGCTTCGCGCTCACCTGCGAGGCCGCGTAGCTACCCCCCGAGCTGCTGCTCCACCAGGCGCACGAAGCAGCTGGCGCCGATGGGCAGCAGATCGTCGTTGAAGTCGTAATGGCCGTTGTGGACCGGGGCCGTGGAATGCCCCGGCGCCGACTGGCCGAGCAGCAGGAAGGCGCCCGGCGTCTTTTCCAGGAAATACGCGAAATCCTCGCCCGCGGTCAGCGACGGCAGGTCGGTCTTGATCAGTGCGTCGCCCACCACGGCGCGGCAGGCGCTCTCGAAGGCCGCGGCCTCGTCCGGCGTGTTGATGGTGGGCGGGTAGGAGCGGCGGTAGTCGAGCGTGAGTTCCACCCCATGCGCCGCGGCCAGGTTCTCCACGGTCTGGTGGAACAGAGCGTCCATCTGCTCGCGCGTCCCGCGGTGCAGCGTGCGGATGGTGCCGGCGATCTCGACCGTCTCCGGGATGACGATCTGCGAGGTGCCCGCATGGAACTGGCCGATGGACAGCACCACCACCTCCTGCGGGTTCATGCGGCGGCTCACCAGGTTCTGCAGCGCCGTGTAGATCTGCACGGCGCAGGGCAGCGGATCGAGCCCCATATGGGGCTGGGCCGCATGGGAACTGCGGCCGGTGAGCGTGATGTTGAAGTAGTCCACCGCCGCCAGCACGGTGCCGGGGCGGATGGCGGCTGTGCCGAGCGGCAGGCCCCATTGGTTGTGGATGCCATAGACCTCGTCGCAGGGGAATTTCTCGAAGAGGCCGTCCTTCAGCATGACGGCGGCGCCGGTCAGGCCCTCCTCGGCGGGCTGGAAGATCAGATGGACGGTGCCCGAGAAATTGCGCGTCTCCGCCAGGTAGCGCGCAGCGCCAAGCAGCATGGTGGTGTGGCCGTCATGGCCGCAGGCATGCATGCGGTTGGGGATGGTGCTGCGATGGGGGAAGTCGTTCTGCTCCTCCATCGGCAGCGCATCCATGTCGGCGCGCAGCCCGATCTTGCGGTTGCCGGGGCGGCCCTGGATGACGCCGACGAGACCCGTCCTGCCGAAGCCCTCATGCACCTCGATGCCCCAGCCGCGGAGCTTTTCGGCGACGATGCCGCTGGTGCGGACCTCCTCGAAGCCGATCTCGGGGTGGGCGTGGAAATCGCGGCGCCAAGCCGTCATCTCGGGGTGCCAGGCGGCGATGCGGTCGATGACGGTCATGGCGGGTGTCCGGCTGCGGGGAAGGCGGGACCGCCATGGTGGGCCACAGCCGCGCGGCCATCAATCCGGGGGCGGCATCAGCCGGTGCACTCGAGTCCCGTGGCCCATGCCGGCACCGGCCCGGATGACGAGGCGGGGCGGGCCGGCAGGTTCACCCCGCCCGGCCCGACAGGCAGTCGGCGTCGACCTCGCGCCGCGCCAGCCTTCGCGCCTCAGACCTTCCGCGCGCCCGGGATCACCCAGCTGCCGTCGAGGATCGAGGGATCCTCCTCCTTGGGCCAGTAGAGGCGCATCATCAGGATGAACTTGCCCGTCGGCGCCGGCAGCCAGTTGGACTCGCGATCGGCACCCGGCGAGGCGTTCTGGATGTTGATGTCCACGGACCCGTCCGGATTCGCCTTCAGCGGCTGCCGCGCGCTGATCGAATAGCGGTTGAGCGGGTTGGCCACGAAGAAATAATTCTCGTCGTACATGGTGATGGACCAGAAGCCGTTCACGGGCGGAAGCTGCCCCGGCGCGAAGCGCAGCACGTAGCGGTTGGCGCCGCTGTAGTCGGCGCCATCCGCATCCTTCAGCGAGGTCGGGTAGATCGCGTCCTGCGGCCGGTTGGCGCCGAGGCCGATCGCGGTGACCAGCGCGCGCATCAGGTAGTCCGTGCCGTAGATGCCGGTCTTCGTCGTGTACGCCCATCCGTTGATGTCGCGGATCGCCGCGTTGATGCGGAACTGCACCATGATGCGGTCGAAGCTGATGGAGGGGATGCGGCTGGCGAAATCCGCGCGCAGCTTGGAGGCATCGAAATCCTGCCCCGGCACCAGCCCGATGCGGGCGAAGCGCGCGACATGCGCCGCATCGGCCGCGGCCGGCGGGTTCTGCTTCATCAGCTGCGCGAGAAGCGTGAAATACTCGACCGCGCTCAGCGCGTTCACCTGGTCGCGGACGGCCTTGCGCATGTCGATCGCCGGGTTCACCTGGCCCGCTGGCGGCGTGTAGGTCCGGCCCCAGCTGCTCAGCGGCTGCAGCTTGATCTGGTCCTGGATGGCGTGGACGGCGCGGTAATCCTCGGGCGTGCCGGTGCAGTAGATGCGGCCCAGCAGCCAGACGATGTTCGTGGGCGACTTGTATTCGGTGACGCCCGCCGGCAGCGTGCCGGTCCAGCCCGGCGCGGTGATGGCATAGGTCTGCGCGCCGGTGCCCGTGGTGCGCTTGCCCGGCACCTGGAACACCTTCGTCCAGCCATCGAGCATCGGGAACAGCGCATAGCGCCCGGCGAGGTCCGGCAGGCCGACGACCCAGGGCTCGCGGCCGACATCGAGCCAAGCCGTCGTGTAGAGCGTGTCGGCATTGGGCGCGGTGACGTCGCGGAAGCTGGAATCCGGATATTCGCGCGCCTTGATGAGCTGGCCCATCGGCGCACGCAGCCCCGTGCCGGTCGCGACATTCGTCATGATCCGCCGCGTCATCTCCATGGTGACCAGCGGGTAGCCGAAGACATAGGCGTCGGTCGCCAGCCAGAATTCCTCGATCCCGCCGAAGAGCTGGAGCCCCTGGGCGAGCGCGGGTGGCAGGGCGACGGGCGCGGTCGCGGCGGCAAGGCCGCCCAGGGCGGCGCGTCGGGTGATGCGGGTCATGGGAGTTCCTCCGTGCCTTCGGACATCGCTTGCCGGCCCGGGTCGCGTTGAATCGGGCACCGGGCTCATGTTAGGCAAGCCTCCGGCGTTTCGGAACCATTAACCGTTATCCCATTTTGGCCTGCGCCTGCCGGGCGACGGCGCGACGATTCCCCCAGGAGACGATCCGGCATGTCGATGGCCATCCACGACCAGGGCGCGGCACCGCCTGCGATCTGGTACGCGGATTTCGACGACCCGCACGCCATGGCCCTCGCGCAGCGGGAGGCCGCGATCGAATACCTCTCCCTCGGCGACCGCGCCTATCGCAGCGAGGTGACGCTGCTCGATTTCGGCTGCCTGGCCATCCAGTGCGCCAGCGACGGCGCGCATGTGACGCGCGGCGTGACGCGCCGGGACCGCACCAGCCTCCTCTTCGGCAACGGGCCGATGGAGGCCACGGTGAACGGGTGGCAGGCGACCCGCTCCGGCGCGGTCATGCTGGGTCCCGGCGCCGAATTGCGCTGCCATGTGCCGCAGCCGCTGAGCTGGATCGCCTATTCGGTGGACACGGCGCAGTGCCATGCCTGGCTGGACGGGGCGCCGCTGCCCGGGGAAGGCGATTTCTCGATCGCGGGCGATCTCGTCGCGAAGGCGCCCGCGCTCCGGCACGTGGCGATGGAACTCACCGCGCTGGCGCGGCGCGGCAGCGGCGCCCTGGCGC
>JAYRQX010000027.1:0-1859 GCA_041910415.1 Acetobacteraceae bacterium
CCGGCCGGCGTGTAGCGCGCGCTGTCGCCGAAGACGGCGGCCGATCCGGCGCCGAGGCCGAGCGCGCGGGCGGCGGCGATCAGCGGCGCGGTGCTCTCGGCATCGTGACGCCCACGCACCATGTTGCCGACGAGGTCGAGCACGAGGAAGCGCGTGCGCTCCCGCACATCGGCCGGCAGGGTGTCGAACTGGATGCCGGCCACATAGGCGGCAAGGTCGCGGGTGACGTGGGCCATGGCTGTTTCCTCCGATGCCCCGCTTGTAGCACCGGCCCCCGCGCACCCCAAGGTGCGGCACGGTTCGCTTTGCGTTGCGCGCGGACGATCACCATGGCACCTCAGCGCGCCATGCAGTCCCGTCGTCTCCTCGTCACCGGAGTCGCCGGCCTTGTCGCCGGCTGCTCCGCCTCCGCGCGCCCCGCCGATCCCGCCGCGGCGCCCTTGGCCACCGCCAATGGCGGCGGCTCCCAGGCCCTGCCGCTCGACCCCGTCTCGCGCCAGTCCTTCGACCGTTTCGTGGATGGCGTGAAGAACGATGCGCGGCGCTCCGGCGTCTCGCCCACCACGCTGAGCCGCGCCTTCGCCAATGTCCGTCCCAATGGCCGCGTCATCGAGCTCGACCGCCGCCAGGCGGAAGGCGGGCTGCCCTGGGAGGATTACCGCGACCGCATCATGGTCTCGCCGACCCGCGTGCAGAACGGGCGGCGGAACTACGCCGAGAATGCCGAGCTGCTGCGCCGGATCGAGGCCCGCTTCAGCGTCTCGCCGCGCGTCATCGTCGCCATCTGGGGTGTCGAGACGAATTTCGGCGGCAACACCGGCGGCTTCGGCGTGGTCGAGGCGCTGGCGACCCTCGGCTGGGAAGGCCGCCGCCACAGCTACTTCCGCGGCGAGCTTCTCACCGCGCTCCGCATCCTCGAAGGCGGGCACATCACGCCCGAGCGCATGCGCGGCAGTTGGGCGGGCGCGATGGGCCAGCCGCAATTCATGCCGTCCAGCTTCGAGCGCATGGCGGTCGATTTCGACGGCGACGGGCGGCGCGACATCTGGGAAAGCAGGGCCGACGCGCTCGCTTCCATCGCCAACTACTTCGCCCGCAGCGGCTGGCGCCACGGCGAGCCCTGGGGCCGCGAAGCCCTGCCGCCGCCGGGCTTCACCATCGGCAGCGCGGACACGGAATCACGCCGCCCGCTGCGCGACTTCGCCCGCATGGGCTGGCGCGCCGGTGACGGCTCCGCCCTGCCGAACGCCGATATCGAGACCTCCGTCGTGCTGCCGAGCCGCGGATCGGGCCAGGTCTTCCTCGGCCATCACAATCTCCGGGTCATCCGCCGCTACAACACGCCGGTGAATTACGGCCTCGCCGTCGGCCTCCTCGCGGACCGCGTCGCTTGAATTTTTTGTACGGGGCGCTCGCCTTGCTCGCGCTGGCCGGATGTGCCGGCGAGCAGCCGCGCTATGTGGTGGGCGCGCCCTACCAGATGGGGGGCGTCTGGTCCTACCCGCGCGAACAGGGCAGCTACAACGAGACCGGGCTGGCCGTGCGGGCCGCGTCCTCGATGTTCGCGCAGACCGCGAATGGCGAACGGCCGGGCGGGCTCTCCGCGCAGCACCGCACCTTGCAGTTGCCCTCCGTCGTGCGGGTCACGAACCTCGAGAACGGGCGGTCGCTGCTGGTGCGCGTCAATGATCGCGGCCCGGTGCAGAAGGGACGGCTGATCGGCCTTTCATCCCGCGCGGCGGATCTGCTGGGCATCGGCGCGGCGACGCAGGTGCGCGTCGAATTGGACCCCGAGCGCAGCGCCGCCGCCGCGGGGCGTGCACCGGGGCGGCCGGACGTCGCGGGGCCGATCCAGGCCG
>JAYRQX010000028.1:0-2735 GCA_041910415.1 Acetobacteraceae bacterium
AGGCCGGGATGCGGCGTGCCGACGCGCAGCCGTGCGATCGCCGCCCACGCCCGCGCCCGGTGCGCCTCCCACAGCACGAGCGCGGCCGGGTCGTCGCCGGCGGGCTTGTCGGCAAGCGTCGTAAGCGGGCGGTGCGAGAGGGCGGAGGCGTGTTCGAGGCGCCGGTCCGCGGCCTCTGGCGCCGGTGTGCGCAGGCCACGCCAGGCGATGCGCGCGGTCCAGCCGATGGCCACGGCAACGCCGAGCAGAATCGCCGCGTGCAACCAGGGCGGCAGCAACGGGAACAGGCCGGTCAGCGCGACCACAAGAAAAAGCCCGACCACGCCGAGCAGCGGCCAGACCGACGGCCAGGCCGCTTCCCACCAGAGCGCGAGCCGCGCGAGGTTGGGGTCCCGCGGCTCCCAGGGGTTCATTCGGTGCTCAGCCAGTCCGGCACGCGCTGGCCGTGCAGCAGGGCGTCCCAGGGCTGGCGGTCCCGCACCACAGCGAAGCGGTCGCCATCCACCAGTACCTCCGGCGCCAGCGGCCGGGCGTTGTAGGTCGAGGACATGACCGCACCATAGGCACCCGCATCGAGGAACGCGATCAATTCCCCCGGGGCGAGCGGGGGCAGCAGGCGGTCCCGCGCAAATGTGTCGCCCGTCTCGCAGACGGGGCCGACGACCTCGGCGGGCGAGAGCGGCAGGGCGGCGGTGCGGGCCGAGACGGGGAGGATGCCGTGCCAGGCCTCGTACATGGCCGGCCGCACCAGGTCGTTCATGGCGGCGTCCACCACGACGAAACGATGCGCGGCCCCCTGCTTCTGCAGGACGACGGAGGCGAGCAGCACGCCGGCCGGCCCGGCCACCCAGCGCCCGGGCTCGATCATCACGGGCAGGCCGAGATTGTGCAGCTTGGAGCGGATGGCGCCGGCCAGGACCTCCGGCGCCGGTGCGGGTTCGTCGCGATAGGGAATGCCGAGGCCGCCGCCGCAGTCCACGCGCTGCACGGGCAGCCCTGCAGCGCGCAGCGACTGCACGAGCTCCGCAAGCTTGGCATAGGCGGCGCGGTAGGCGGCCATGCCCTCCGTGATCTGGCTGCCGATATGGGTCGCGATGCCGATCGGCTCGATCCCCGGCAGCGCGCACATCCGCGCGTAGAGCGCGGCGGCGTCGGAGATCGCGATGCCGAACTTGTTCTCGGCCTTGCCGGTGGTGATTTTTGCATGCGTCCGCGCATCCACGTCCGGGTTGACGCGGATGGCGACGCGGGCGGTGCGGCCCATGCCGGCGGCGATGGCGGAGATCATCTCGATCTCCTCCGCGCTCTCGGCGTTGATCTGGAAGATGTCTTCCGCAATCGCGAGCCCGATTTCCCGACCGGTCTTGCCGACGCCGGAGAAGACGATGCCGTCGGCGGGGAAGCCGGCGCGAAGCGCGATGCGGAGTTCGCCCTCGCTGACGACATCGGCGCCGAGGCCTTCGGCAGCGAGCACGGCGAGCACGGCAAGGTTGTCGTTGGCCTTCACCGCGAAGTGTACGGTCGCGTTCAAGTCGGCGCTGGCAAGCGCGCCCTTCAGCGCGCGGGCGCGGCGGCGGAGCGCGCCGGCGGAATAGACCCAGGCCGGGGTGCCGACGACTTCGGCGATGCGGGCCAGCGGGACCTCCTCCACCACCAGCCCATCCATGGCGTGCAGCGCGAGATGCGGCCGCTGCGCGAGCAGGTCGGCGAAGGACGGGTCTTCGCCGGGCAGGGCGATGGGAAGCGGGGCGGCCATGGGTTGGTTATCGGGACGGTGCCCGCTGGCCGCAAGTGGGGCGGGCGGACGATTGCCCCCACCGCAGCCCTCCCCCGCTAACGCAGGGGAGGGAGCCTCCCTCCCCTGTGAGCGAAGCGAACGGGGGAGGGCCGGGGTGGGGGCAAATCCGCTACGCGCCCGCCGGCCCCTGGCCGCGCCCGGCCATGAAGCGGTCGAACTCCTCGCGGTCCCTGGCGCGCTTCAGCTGGTCGAGGAAATCGCCGAAGGCCTGGCGGTCCTCTTCCAGCTTGCGGCGCTCCTCTTCCAGCCGCCGCAGCACGCCGTCGCGGTAGTCGTCGAAGGCGGTGTTGCCGGTGCCGGTCATGGCGTGCCAGGGACGCTCGCGCCGCCACGGCGACGCGCCGAGCCGGTCGAGCAGCAACGGGCCGTTCAGCAGAAGCAACATCGCGAGCCCGATCGGCCACCAGGCGACGAAGCCCAGCACGACGGCGGCGATGCGCCAGGGGTTGCGGACAGCCTGGCCGAGGCAGTCCGGCCGGTTGGATGGGGCGAGACACAGGGAAGCCATAAGAATCCTCCGAAGTAAATGTCAGTGACATTCACATACGGACGGAGCAAGGCGATGTCAAGCGCCGCGCAGCAATCTGCCGACGGCATCGTCCAGCACCGTCTCTGCGGGCGGCGCGCCCGCACCCGGTCCGGGCAGTCCGGCCCGTTCCAGCCCTGCCATGCCGTGGGACAGCGCCCAGACCTCCAGCGCCAGCAGCCGGAGCGTCGGCCCATCCCGCCGCTCTTCCGGCAGCATCTGCCCGATCGCCTGGATCAGCGGCCCGAAGCTCGGGTCCTGCTCCGGCGTCTTGCCGTCCCCCTCGCGCGGCCGTTCCGGGCGGTAGGAGAACATGGCCGCATAGGTGCCGGGATCCTCCCGTGCGAAGGCGAGATAGGCGTGGCCCATCCGGGTCAGCCCATCCTTGCCGGCGCCCGACTGCAGGGCGGC
>JAYRQX010000029.1:0-2629 GCA_041910415.1 Acetobacteraceae bacterium
GATCAGCGCGAACGGATACACCGCATCCAGCGGCGCAACATCCGCATACACCTCTGATACCAGGTCCATCAGCGCGCTATCATTGCTCAGTAATGAGCGCAGGAAGCCGAAACCAGTCACTGCCTCAGCCATTGCCCCGGTCGCGGCGACCGGCGGCGAAGCGCACGGCCTCCTCGGCGGCGCGGAAGAGGGCGCGGGCCTTCTGGTGGCACTCCTCGTCCTCGGCAGCCGGGTTGCTGTCGGCCACCACGCCGGCGCCGGCCTGCACATGCATGGTGCCGTCCTTCACCAGCGCCATGCGCAGCGCGATGCAGGTGTCCATGCCGCCATCGGCGCCGAAATAGCCGATGCCGCCGGCATAGATGCCGCGCCGGGAGGGCTCGAGCTCCTCGATGATCTCCATCGCACGGATCTTGGGCGCACCCGAGAGCGTGCCGGCGGGAAAGCCGGCGGCGTAGGCATCCAGCGCATCGAGCCCCTTGCGCAGCCGGCCCTGGACCTCGGAGCCGATATGCATGACCTGGCTGTAGCGCTCGATCTGGAACTGCGCCGTGACCTTCACGCTGCCGATCTCGGCGACGCGGCCGACATCGTTGCGGCCGAGGTCGAGCAGCATCAGGTGTTCCGCGCGCTCCTTGGGGTCGGCGAGGAGTTCGACCTCCAGCGCCTTGTCCTCCTCGGGCGTCGCGCCGCGGCGGCGCGTGCCGGCGAGGGGGCGCACGGTCACCACATTGTCGCGGCAACGCACCAGGATCTCCGGGCTGGCGGCGACGACGGAAAAGCCGCCGAAATCGCCGAAGACCAGGAAGGGCGCCGGGTTGATGCGCCGGAGCGCGCGGTAGAGGGCGAAGGGCGGCAGCGCGAAGGGCACGGAGAAGCGCTGCGAGGGCACGATCTGGAAGGCGTCGACCGCGCGGATGTATTCCTTCGCGCGCTCCACGGCCGCGATGAAGCCTTCGCGCGTGAAGTTGCTCGACGCCTGCGGCAGTGCCGGCAGCACCGCGGGCGGGGCCGGGCGCGGCACCGGGCGGTCGAGCGCGGCCTCGGCCTCGTCCAGCCGCGCATTCGCCGCCTCCCACGCCGCTTCCGGATCGCCGCCCGGCCAGACCGGCGTGCACAGCGTCAGCGTGTCCCGCACATGGTCGAAGACCGCCATGACGGTCGGGCGCGTCAGCACCGCATCGGGCACGCCCAGGACGTCGGGGTTCTTCTCGGGCAGCTTCTCGATCAGCCGCACCATGTCGTAGCCGAGATAGCCGAAGAGCCCCGCCGCCATCGGTGGCAGCCCGGGCGGCACCGGCATGCGGCAGGCGGTGATCAGACGCCGCAGGCTCGCCAGCGCATCCCCGCTTTCGGGCGTGAAGGCATGGGGGGCGGAGAGCGCATGGCGGTTGATCTCCGCTCTGGCCCCCCGGCAGCGCCAGACCAGGTCCGGCGCCATGCCGATCGCGGAATAGCGTCCGCGCGCCGCGCCGCCCTCGATGCTCTCCAGCAGGAAGGCGTTCGCCTGCGCGCCGCCCGTCAGCTTCAGGAAGGCGCCGACCGGCGTGTCGAGGTCGGCGACGCGCTCGCGCGAGAGGATCTGGCCCTGGCCGGCCTCCAGCGCCGCGCGGAACGCCGAGTAGTCCGGGCTGCTCATCGCGGCACCAGGGCTTCGGCGCGCGCGGGGTTGATGCGCACATCGGCGCGGCGGCGGATCGCGGCCTGGTACTGGCTCTCCAGATCCTCGGCCATGCGCTGCTCGGTCTCGCGTCGGAGCGTCGCCAGCGCTTCCTCGTCGCCCGCGGGATCGAAGGGCACGACCTGCGCCAGCTGCGCGACGGCGTAGCCGGTCTGGGTCGGCACCATCGTCACCTGGCCCACGCGCAGCTCGAACAGCGGCGCGAGCAGTTCCGGCGGGATGGCGCTGCCGGAGACGGGATCGCGGCCGAAGGGTCCGAAGCGGGCGGCGCGGAAGCCGAGTTCCTGCGCCGCCTCGGGCAGCGCCGTGCCGCCCTGCACGGCCGCCAGCAGCTGCGCGGCCCGGCCTTCCTGCTCGCGCCGGCGGGCATCGGTCAGCCAGGCCTGGCGGAGTTCGGCCTCCACGCTTTCGAAGGGCTTCAGCGCGGGCGGCGCGATGTCGCGCACGTCGATCGCGATCCAGCCGTCCAGCGTCTCGGTCAGCCTGGGCGCGTCGCCCTGGCGGCCCTGGAAGATCATGCGCAGGATGTCGCGATGCATGGTGTCGGGGCCCGGCAGCTGCACCGCCTGGCCTTCGGGGTTGCGGCCCTGGGCGTCGATGCGCGCGGTCACCACCACCATGCCGTTGGCGCGCGCGACCTCGGCGAGCGGCTGCGATCCCGCGAGCGCGTCCTCGATCCGGTTGGCGCGCTCGTAGCCGATGTCGATGGCGCGGTCATAGGCGATCTCGAAGCGCAGCTCCTCGCGCACCTCGTCGAGCGGACGGGTGCTGCCGGGCTCGACGGACTCCACCTTGAAGACGACCCAGCCGAAGGGCCCCTGCACGGGGTCTGACACGCCGCCCACGGGCGGGGCGAAGGCCGCCTCGGCGAGCGCCGGGAAGGGGATCGCGCTGCGCTCGGTCGTGGCGATGCCGACGACCTGCCCGCCCGCCTCGCGCGCCTGCGCC
>JAYRQX010000030.1:0-3967 GCA_041910415.1 Acetobacteraceae bacterium
GGCGGCGACGGCCGTGCTGGCCGGCCAGGCCCCGATCGGCAGCACCAGCCTGCCGCCCGCCCTGTCGCTGATCCGCGAGGGCCGCGTGCGCCCGGTTGCGCTGGCCGGCGCGCAGCGCGACCCGCTGCTGCCCGATGTGCCGACCGTCGCGGAACAGGGCTTCCCCGGCTTCGCGGCGAGCACCTGGTTCGGCTTCTTCGTCCCCCGCGCCATGCCGGAGGACGCCGTCCAGCGGCTGCAGGAGGCCGTGCCGCGCGCCATGGCGCAACCGGAATTGCGGGCGCGGCTGGCAAGCCTCTCGCTCACCGGCCCCGGGCTTTCCGGCGCGGCCGCCCGCGCCTTCGTGCAGCGGGAGGCGGCGCAATGGGCGGAGGTGGTCCGCAGCGCGGGCGCGACGGCGGATTGAGACCAGCGGTCCGGCACCCGAGGGTGCCCGAATGGTCCGTCGTTCGGGCGCGACGCCATGGCATTCGGCCGCCGGCATGATCCGGGCGGCGGCGCCACGCGCAGCGACAGGCTCCTGCGGGGCTGGTCCCGTCGCGACCCGCATGCCTATATCCGCCTGCCATGTCACACGCCGAGAAGCCGCGCGTCGCGCTGTTCGTCACCTGCCTGGTGGACCTCTACCGCCCGACGGTGGGCTTCGCCGCGCTGAGGCTGCTGGAGCGCGCGGGCTGCCAGGTGGAAGTGCCGGGTGCCCAGACCTGCTGCGGCCAGCCGGCGTTCAATTCGGGTGACCGCGCGGCCGCGCGCGACATTGCGCGGCGCGTGGTGGATGCCTTCGCGGGCTATGATTACGTCGTCGCGCCCTCGGGCTCCTGCGCCGGCATGATCGCGCATCACTATCCCAGCCTGTTCGAGGACGATCCGGAGTATCGCGGCCGCGCCGAGGCGCTGGCGGCGAAGACCCATGAGCTCGTCTCCTTCCTGGTCGACGTGCTTGGCGTGACGGAGGTGGACGCGGCCTATGAAGGCAGCGTGACCTATCACGACAGCTGCAGCGGCCTGCGCGAGATGGGCGTGAAGGCCCAGCCGCGCGCGCTGCTCGGCACGGTGCGGGGCCTGAGCCTGACGGAATTGGTGGATTCCGACGTCTGCTGCGGCTTCGGCGGCACTTTCTGCGTCAAGTATCCGGATATCTCGGTCCGCATGGTGACCGACAAGGCGAAGCGCGTGCAGGACAGCGGTGCGGGCACCTTGCTCGCGGGCGACATGGGGTGCCTGCTGAACATGGCCGGGCGGCTGAGGCGCGAAGGCGCCACCGTACGGGTGCGTCACGTCGCCGAGGTGCTGGCGGGCATGACATCCGATGTGCCGCCGATCGGCGAGGCGGGGTCGTGAACGCGCCGGCGGGCCCGCTGGCCGCGTTGGCCGCGCGGGGCTTCGTCCGGATCCCTGGCAGCGAGATGCGCGCACTGATGGGCGCTGCCGCCAGCGAGGCCGATCTGCGCCCCTTCTTCGAATCCTGGTCGCGGCTGGAGGTGGATGCCTTCATGGCCGATGGCGGGCGCTACCGCCGCCGGCGCATCGCGAATTTCGCCGCCAGGCCCGGCGTGCCCGGCCATGTCCGCGGCGAGCACCGGCCGCATTTCCAGGCGGTGGTGCACAACAAGCTGAATGGCGGCGTGGACCGCTGGTTCGCGCCGATGGAGGACGCGGTCGCGGATTCGGTGCCGATGCGTTCGCTGCTCGAACTCGGCCGCGGCTGGGCCGAGGCGCAGGTCGGGCCGCAGGCGTGGTTCGTGGAAGTCCACCAGTTCCGCATCGAGGCGCAGGCGAACGCCCCGGGCTATCCGACGCCCGAGGGCGTGCACCATGACGGCGTGGACTTCGTGCTGATCGGCATGGTCGCCCGCACCAACCTGGTGGATGGCGAGACGATCATCGAGGACGATTACGGCAATCGCCTCGGCCAGTTCGTGCTGGAGCAGCCGCTGGACACGGCCTTCGTCGAGGACGACCGGGTGAAGCACGGCGTGACGCCGATCCGGCCCGCCGACCCGGCACGGCCGTCCTGCCGGGACGTGCTCGTCATCACCTGGAAGCGCGGGGGCGCGCCGGGATAGACAGCCCGGCCGCGCGCGCGGTGTCATGCCAGCGGCACGAGGCAAGCCGCTGAAGGCGGCGACATGGCGGCGGACGACCTCCGCGCCCGACATGGCGGGTTCCTTCCCGCTGTGCGGCTTGCACCCGGCCGCGACCCGGCGCATGTAGCACGCGGACACCTTGGGGAGCTCCTTCGGAGCTGAGAGGCGGGGCCATCCCGCGACCCATGGAACCTGATCCGGTTAGGACCGGCGAAGGGAGTGGTGCCGACGAGCGCGCGACGAGGTGCGTCTCGTTCCCTCTCCCCGGCCGGCGGGAGAGAGCTTGATGCGCCGCCGCACCTTTCTGAACGTCGCTGCGCTGGCAGCCCTGCCACTTCCGGCGCGCGGGCAGACGGGCGCCGCCCGGGCCCGCACGCTGCGCTTCATGCCGCAGGCCGCGCTCGCCGTGCTGGACCCCATCTTCAACCCGACCACGATCGTGACGACGCACGGCTTCTGCGTCTTCGACACGCTCTATGGCGCCGACCGCCAGTTGCGCCCGCGCCCGCAGATGGCGGCGGGCCATGCGGTCTCGGACGACCGCCTGACCTGGACCATCCGGCTGCGCGACGGGTTGATGTTCCACGATGGCGAGCGGGTGGCGGCCAGGGACTGCGTCGCGAGCATCCGCCGCTGGGCCGCGCGCGACGGCTTCGGCGGCATCCTGATGCGCGCGACGGCGGAGCTGTCGGCGCCGAACGAACAGAACATCGTCTTCCGCCTGAACCGCCCCTTCCCGGCGCTGCTGGATGCGCTCGCGAAGCCCGCGGCCTCGCCCTGCTTCATGATGCCCGAACGCATCGCGACGCAGCCCGCGGATCGCCCCGTGACGGAGATGATCGGCAGCGGTCCGTGGAAGTTCGTGCCCAGCGAGTTCAACCAGGGCAGCCGCGCAGTCTACGTGAAGAACGAGCAGTACATCCCCCGCGACGAACCCGCCGAAGCCGCGTCGGGCGGCAAGCGCGTGCATTTCGACCGGCTGGAGCTGGTCTGGATTCCCGATGGCGGCACCGCTGCCGCGGCGCTCCGCACCGGCGAGATCGACTGGATCGAATATCCGCTGCCGGACCTGGTGCCCATGCTCCAGCGCGACCGCAACGTCACGACGCAGATCTACGATCCCAACGGGTTCCTGGGCTTCCTGCGCTTCAACCAGCTGCACGCGCCCTTCAACGACGTGCGGCTGCGCCGCGCCGTGCGCGACATCATGGTGCAGGCCGACTACATGGCGCCCGTGGCGCTCCCCGGCGACTGGTCGGACTGCCACGCCATGTTTCCCTGCGGCCTGCCGGAGACGCAGGAATTCACGCCGGCACCGCACGACGCGGAAGCGCTCGGCGTCGTGCTGCGGGAGGTCGGCTACAATGGCGAGCCCATCGTCCACATCAACCCGACCGACTTCCCCGCCGTCACCCAGCAGGGCCGCATCACCGCCGACCTGCTGCGGCGGATGGGGATGAACGTGGAACTCGTCGAGAGCGACTGGGCCACCACCATCGCGCGCCGCAACAGCAGGGAGCCGCCATCGCGCGGCGGCTGGCACCTGCACAACACGAACTTCCCCGCGGCCGCGATCGCGAACCCCGCGATCAGCCCGATCATCCGCGCCAATGGCGACCGCGCCTGGTTCGGCTGGCCGACCGATCCCGCGATCGAGGAGCAGGTGGACGCCTGGCTTGGCGCCCTGGACGAGGCCGGCCAGGCCGCCGCCATGGCGCGATTGCAGGCGATTGCGTGGGACAGCCTGCCCTTCGCGCCGACCGGCAGCTTCCGGCTGCGCACGGCGTTCCGCGCGGATCTGACCGGGGTGTTGCAGGGGCCGAATCCGTTCGTTTGGAATTTGCGGCGAGGGTGAATTGCCCCCACCCCCGGGGAAAACC
>JAYRQX010000031.1:0-8373 GCA_041910415.1 Acetobacteraceae bacterium
CCCCCCTTCGCTCCGCCCACAGGGGAGGGAGCCTCCCTCCCCTGCGGAGCGGGGGAGGGCCGGGGTGGGGGCAATCCGGCGCGTCAGGAGACGCCGAGCAACATCGGCGGCGGCTCCTGCAGTTCCATCGCGACGCTCTTCACGCCCTCGATGCCCTCGGCCAGAACGCGCAGGCCCTGCTTCACCTCCTCGGACCGGCAGAAGCCGTGGAAGGTGACGACGCCGCCCGTCACGTCGGCGAAGATGAAGTAGGTGTCCACCCAGGGCTGGTCGCGCATGGCGCGCAGCACGTCGCGGCGGATGCGGCTGTCCGGCGCGTCGGCTTGCAGTTGCTCCTTCGGCATGATCATCGCGCGGATGAGATCGGCGCGGGAGACGAGGCCGACGAGCTTGCCGTCCCGCACGACCGGAACACGGCGGACGCCCTTGTCCTCGATGATCCGGGCGACATGCTCGATCGAGGCGTCCTCGCCCACCGTGGCGAGTTCGGTCGTCATCACGTCCCGCGCCTTGTGGCCATGCACGCGGGCATAGCGCGCGGCCTGGTCGGCGGCGGACTGGAACAGGCCGGCGAACCAGCCGGTTTCCACCCGGTCCTTGGCCGAGAGGCGCTTGATGAGGTCGCCTTCGGTCACCATGCCGAGCAGCGTGCCATCGGGCGCCACCACGGGCGCGCCGGAGATGCCGCGATCGGCCAGCGCATGGGCCACCGCTTCCAGCGGCGCATCCGGCGGCAGGGTCACGAGGTTCGTGGTCATCAGGTCCCGGGCCCGCATCGGCTGTCTCCCTTTCTTGCCCGCCAGTCATGACCGGGCGCGCCCCATCGGGCGTTGCGTTGCATCAAGTCGGTCAGGCGATGGCGATCCAGCTGCTCGTCACATGCGCGGCCGGCTCCGTCGCGCCCTCAGCATAGATCAGGACCTCGCCATAAAGGAAACGCCCCCTGGGCTTCAGCAGCCGCGCTTCGGCGACCACCGGTCCGGGCGCGAGGCGGCGGAGGAAATGGATGGTGAGGCTGGAGGTGAGGCTGCGGTCCTCGCCACCCGTGATGCCGAGCAGCGCGGCCCACATCGCCATGTCCGCGAGGCCCATCAGCGCCGGCCCCGAAACGGTGCCGCCGGGGCGCAGCAGATCGGCGCGCGGCGGCAGGCGGACCCGCGCGGTGCCGCCTTCGGCCTGCAGCAATTCCACCGCCCAGGAGTCGGCGAGCGGGAGCAGCGCGCGCATGCGCGCCTGAAGCGCGGCGATGGAGAGGCTCACGCGGGGCGGCCTTCCACCACGCGGCCGATGCAGGGATTGCGCCCGATCCAGTAGCAGAGCTCGGCCGGGCGCTGGATGCGGTAGAGCGCCAGGTCGCAGCGCAGCCCCGGCGCCAGCACGCCGCGATCCTTGAGCCCCAGCGCCTGCGCCGCGTGGCGCGTGACGCCCGCCAGCGCCTCGGCGACCGTCAGGCGGAACAGGGTGCAGCCCATGTTGAGCATGAGCAGCAGCGAAAGCGCGGGACAGGAGCCCGGGTTCATGTCGGTCGCGAGCGCCATGGGCAGGCCCACCTCGCGCATCGCCGCGACATCGGGGTGGCGGTCCATGCGGATGAAGTAGGTGGCACCCGGCAGCAGCACCGCGACCGATCCGGCGCGCGCCATGGCCGCCAGGCCTTCTCTTCGTGCGTGTTCCAGATGGTCGGCGGAGAGCGAGCGGTATTCCGCGGCGAGCGCGGCGCTGCCGGCATCGCTGTGCTGGTCGGCATGGATCTTTGTCGGCAGGCCGGCGCGCTGCGCGGCATCGAGGACGATGCGCGTTTCGCTGTCGTCGAAGCCGACGACGTCGTGGAAGACATCGACCGCATCGGCCAGGCCTTCGGCGATGGCGGCGGGCATGATGTCCTCGGCGCAATGCCGCGCGTACGCCGTCCGGCGCCCCGCGTATTCCGGCGGCAGCGCGTGCGCCGCCAGCAGCGAGGTCACGACGCTGACCGGCGCCTGCTGCCCCAGCGCACGGGCGGCCCGCAGCATGCGCAACTCGCTCTCGCGTTCCAGCCCGTAGCCCGATTTGATCTCAACGGTGGTGACGCCCTCGGCCAGCAGCGCATCGAGGCGCGGGCGGCCGGAGGCGACGAGCTGGTCCAGGCTCGCCTCCCGCGTCGCGCGCATGGTGGACAGGATGCCGCCGCCGCGTTCCGCGATCTCGCGGTAGGTCACGCCGGTCAGGCGTTCCTCGAACTCGCCGGCGCGGTCGCCGCCGAAGACCAGGTGGGTGTGGCAGTCGATCAGCCCGGGCAGGATCCAGGCGCCGTCGCAATAGATGGTCTCGAACGCGCCGCCGGGCAGATCGGCGCGCGGCCCGATCCAGGCGATGCGGCCATCCTTCGCGGCGACGGCGCCGTCGGGGATGACGCCCATCGCGTCGCCGTCGCGCGGCGCCATGGTCGCGAGGTTGGCGTTCAGCCAGACACGATCGAAACTCATAGGCTCTCCAGGATCGCGGCGAAGCGGCCTTGTTCCACCAACTGCTTCACCGCGGCAATGTCGGGCGCCATCAGCCGGTCCCGATCCCAGGGGCGCACGACGCCGCGCACCAGCGCATGCGCGGCTTCGAGCGGCGGGGAGCTGCGGAGCGGGCGATGGAATTCCAGCGCCTGGGCCGCGGCCAGCAGCTCGATCGCGAGGATGCCGGCCAGGTTGTCGGCCATCTCCGCCAGGCGCAGCGCGGCGCCGGTCGCCATGGAGACATGGTCTTCCTGGTTCGCGCTGGTGGGCAGGCTGTCGGTGCTGCGCGGCGCGGCGAGCGCGCGGTTCTCGGCCGTCAGCGCGGCGGCCGTCACCTGCGCGATCATGAAGCCGGAATTCACGCCACCATCCCGCACCAGGAAGGCGGGCAGGCCGGAGAGCGCCGGGTCGGTCAGCAGCGCCACGCGGCGTTCGCCGATGGCGCCGAGCTCGGCCAGCGCGAGCGCGATGCCGTCGGCGGCGAAGGCCACGGGCTCGGCGTGGAAATTGCCGCCCGAGAGAATGTCTCCACCTTCGACGATCAGCGGATTGTCGGTGACGGCATTCGCTTCCCGCTCCAGCACCGTCGCGGCGTGGTCGAGCTGATCGAGGCAGGCGCCCGCGACCTGTGGCTGGCAGCGCAGCGAATAGGGATCCTGCACGCGCGGATCGCCGTGGCGGTGGCTTTCGCGCAAGGGGCTGCCCGCGATCAGCGTGCGCAGCGCGGCGGCGACGCGGATCTGGCCGGGCTGGTTCCGCAGCGCATGGATGCGCGGATCGAACGGCGTGTCGCTGCCCTTGACGCCTTCGGTCGAGAGCGCGCCGGCGACGACGGCCGTGCGCAGCAGGCGTTCGGCGGTGAAGAGACCGGCCAGGGCGAGCGCGGTCGAGACCTGCGTGCCGTTCAGCAGCGCGAGCCCCTCCTTCGGCCCGAGTGCGAGTGGCGCGAGCCCGGCGCGCGCCATGGCTTCGGCGCCGTCCAGCAGCGTGCCTTCCGGCACCACCGCTTCCCCTTCGCCGATCAGCACCAGGGACATGTGGGCGAGCGGCGCCAGGTCGCCCGACGCGCCGACCGAGCCGCGCGAGGGGATCGCGGGCAGCACGTCGTTGCGCAGCAGGGCGAGCAGCGCCTCGACCACCTCCGGCCGCACGCCGGACGCGCCCTGGGACAGGGACAGCGCCTTGAGGGCGAGGATCAACCGCACGACCGGGGCGCGCAGCAGCGGCCCCGTCCCGGCGGCGTGGCTGCGCAGCAGGTTCAGTTGCAGCTGCGCGAGATCCGCCGCGCCGATGCGCGTCATCGCCAGCTTGCCGAAGCCCGTGTTGATTCCGTAGAGCGCCTCGCCCGTCGCGAGATGCGCGGCGACGGCGGCGGCGCTCGCCCCGACACGCGCACGCCAGCCATCCGGCAACATGAAGTCGCCGCCCTGCGCAACGGCTTCGAGCGCGGCGAGCGGGATCATGCGTTCAACATCGGCAGGTCGAGCCCATGCTCCCGCGCGCAGTCGATCGCGATCCGGTAGCCCGCATCCGCATGGCGCATCACGCCCGTCGCGGGATCGTTCCACAGCACGCGCCCGATGCGGCGCGCGGCTTCGGGCGTGCCGTCGCAGACGATGACCATGCCGGCATGCTGCGAGTAGCCCATGCCGACGCCGCCGCCGTGATGCAGCGACACCCAGGTGGCGCCCGAGGCCGTGTTGAGCAGCGCATTCAGCAGCGGCCAGTCGGAGACGGCATCGGAGCCATCCATCATTGCTTCCGTCTCGCGGTTGGGCGAAGCGACGGAGCCGGAATCCAGATGATCGCGGCCGATGACGACGGGCGCCTTCAGCTCGCCGCGCGCGACCATCTCGTTGAAGGCGAGGCCGAGGCGGTGGCGCTGGCCGAGGCCCACCCAGCAGATGCGCGCGGGCAGGCCCTGGAAGTGGATTCTCTCCCGCGCCATGTCGAGCCAGCGGTGCAGATGCGGATCGTCGGGAATCAGCTCCCGCACCTTCGCGTCGGTGCGGTAGATGTCCTCGGGGTCGCCGGAGAGGGCGGCCCAGCGGAAGGGGCCGATGCCGCGGCAGAAGAGCGGGCGGATATAGGCGGGAACGAAACCCGGGAAATCGAAGGCGTGGGTCAGGCCCTCATCCTTGGCCATCTGGCGGATGTTGTTGCCGTAGTCGAGGACGGCGCTGCCCATCTTCTGGAAGTCCAGCATCGCTTGGACGTGCTGCACCATCGAATGCCGCGCGGCGGCGGCGACGGCGGCAGGATCGCTCTCGCGCTTCGTCTCCCATTCCGCGAGCGTCCAGCCGGCGGGGAGGTAGCCGTTCACCGGATCATGCGCGCTGGTCTGGTCGGTGACGATGTCGGGCTTGATCCCCCGCCGCACGAGTTCCGGAAAAATCTCGGCGGCATTGCCGAGGAGGCCCACGCTGATCGCGCGCTTCTCGTCGCAGGCCTTGCGGATCATGGCGAGCGCGGTGTCGAGGTCGTCCGCGCGATGGTCGAGATAGCCGGTCTCGAGCCGCTTCTCGATGCGGGACGGCTGGCATTCCACGCAGAGGATGGAGGCACCCGCGAAGACGCCCGCGAGCGGCTGCGCGCCGCCCATGCCGCCCAATCCACCGGTCAGGATCCAGCGTCCGGAAAGATCGCCGCCGAAATGCTGGCGGCCCGCCTCGGCGAAGGTCTCGAAGGTGCCCTGCACGATGCCCTGGCTGCCGATGTAGATCCAGGAGCCGGCCGTCATCTGGCCGTACATCATCAGCCCCTTGCGATCGAGCTCGGAGAAATGCTCCCAGCTCGCCCAGCGCGGCACCAGGTTCGAGTTCGCGATCAGCACGCGCGGCGCGTCGGCGTGGGTTTCGAAGACGCCGACGGGCTTGCCGGACTGCACCAGCAGCGTCTGGTCTTCCCGCAGCCGGCGCAGCACGGAGAGGATCGTCTCGTAGCTTGTCCAGTCGCGTGCGGCGCGGCCGATGCCGCCATAGACAACCAGCTCGCCGGGCTTTTCCGCGACCTCGTCGTCGAGGTTGTTCATCAGCATGCGCAGCGGGGCCTCGGTGGTCCAGCTGCGGCAGGAGATGTCCGGCCCGCGGGGCGCGCGGATCGCGGGGGCGTTGCGGAAGCGGAGGGCATCGATCATGGCGCCGATACTAGGGGCCCCGCCGGCCCGGGTCACGCGGGTTCGGGGTAGCCGGCGGCCTCGGCCTCGCGCGCCCAGGCGAGGGTGACGTCGTAGGCCTCGGGCGGCAGCACCGCGTAGCCCTGGAGCGCAAGGGCCGGCTGCGGCGGCAGGGCGAGCAGGGCGCGGCGGAGCGCTGCGACGATGGCGGGGTCGGTGCCTGACGCGGCGACCAGCGGCGGCGCGGGGACGGTCGCGGTGGTGGCGACGGTGCGCAGTTGTTTCGTCGTCTCGGGTTCGTGCAGCTTCAGCAGCTCGTGCCACCAGGCATCGAGCGGGCCGACATCGATCGTGCCGTCCAGCACGCGCTGCACGATGGCCCGCGCGGTGACGAGGTTGCCGAGCGATTGCGCGTAGAGGCGCGGGCGATCCGGCGTGCGATGCCGCAGCAGGTGGTGGCGCGCGGCGTTGAAGCCGGACTGGCTGTGATGGACCGTCCAGCCGATGCGGCCGCCGAAGGTGCTCTCCAGCGTGTCGAAGGGGCTGTCGGCCCGGACGACGAAATCGCTGGCATAGACGGGTTCGCCGAAGCGCGCCGGGACCGGCGTCGCGACGAGCGCGGGGCGGGGCGCGGCCATGGCATAGGGATAGCCGCACATCTGCACGCAGCCGAGATCGTCCCGCGCCCAGAGCACATCGAGCGGCTGCGGCGCGGGGTAGTCGATGACCTGCATCGCCACGCCGGCGTCGTGCGCGACACGTTCCAGCAGCGCCCGCCATGCCTTCGCGGCTGCGGGTGCCACCGAATACATGCGCGCATTGGCGATCACGCGAAGCGCAGCCTCTGGCCGATGCCCAAGCGTTTCGCCTTCTGCAGCATCGCCCAGCCCAGCGCCATGTCGGAGAGCGGCAGGCCGCGATGCCACAGCAGGATCGTCTCGTCGTCGCGCTCCCGCCCCGGCTTCAGCCCGGCGACGACCTGGCCGAGTTCCGCGTGCAGCGTCTGTTCGGACAGTCTGCCGCTGTCCACATGCGCGCGCATCGCGCCCAGCTTGCCCGACCGCGCCTGGCCCCAATCGTCCATCAGCATCTTGTCCATGATGTCGGTCAGCGAGAGTTCCAGCGCGCTCATCGTGCCATAGGGGCAGACGAAGGCGCCCTTCCTGATCCATTCCGTTCGCAGCAGCGGCGCGGGCGCGGACAGGCGCGAGGCTTCGACGACGATGTCGGCACCGCGGATCGCGCTTTCCCAATCCTCGGTCACGATGACCGTCTTGCCGAGATCGGCGGAGAGGCGCGCGCCGAAGGCATCGCGGCTTTCCTTGCGGCGGGAATGGACCCGGATCTCGTCGAAGTCGAACAGCCGATCCAGCAGCCGCACGTTCCAGTAGGACGATCCCCGCGCGCCGATATGACCCAGCACCTTCGAGTTCTTGCGTGCCAGGTATTTCGCGCCGATCGCCGTCACCGCGCCCGTCCGCATGTCCGTGATGCCGCCCGCGTCCAGGATGGCCTTCGGCATCCCGTTGCGCGGGTCGAGCAGCAGGAGCGTCGCCAGCTCCGACGGGAGGTTCTCCTTGTAGTTG
This sequence comes from Acetobacteraceae bacterium, assembly GCA_041910415.1. Lineage (GTDB taxonomy): Bacteria > Pseudomonadota > Alphaproteobacteria > Acetobacterales > Acetobacteraceae > JAYRQX01. The sequence goes on from JAYRQX010000031.1 coordinate 7,188, forward strand.
TCCACGAAGTCGCCGACGACCTTCACGCCGGAGAGGCCCACATCCTCCCCGATATAGCCGCGCAGCACGTTGAAATGGCCGTTCGCCACGCCCGGCATGTGATGCTGGCGCGGATCGACCACCGTGTTGCCGCGGCCCTGCGTCGCCAGGCTGCTTTCGATCGCGGCCAGGATCTCGTCATCGGTCATGCCGAGCTCGGCGATGTCGGGGCCGTTGAGGAAGTCGATGTAGACGGGGGGATGCTTGGCCATGGCGCTCACTCCGCGCGGATGTTGTTGGCGCGGACGACGGCGCCCATGCGCTCGCGTTCCCGCAGCACGAGCTGGCTGAGTTCGTCGGGACCCATCGCCTGGCTGGCGATGCCCAGTGTCTGGAAGACGCGGCGCGGCTCCTCCGCATTCTGCACGGCGGCGACATCGGCCGCGATGCGGGCGCGGAGATTGGCGGGCGTCGCCGCGGGCGCGAAGAGCGCGAACCAGGGCACGACGACCATGCCGGGCAGCCCCGCTTCGACCATCGTCGGCACATCGGGCAGCGCGGGCGAGCGTTCCGGCGATGTCACGGCGAGCGCGCGCAGACGGCCGTCACGGATGAAGGGCAGCGCGCCGGGCTGGTTCTCGAACATCACGTCGAGGCGGCCGGCGGCGAGGTCCGTCAGCGCGGGTGCCGAGCCGCGATAGGCGACGTGTTCGGCATTGAGCTGCGTCTCCCGCGCGAAGAGCGCGCCGGTGACGTGGATGTAGGACCCGCTGCCGGGCGAGCCGTAGGTGATCGGGCGGTTCGCGGCGCGCGCCTGCTCGATGAACGCGGCGACCGTGCGCGCGGGCGAGGAGGCGGGCACCACCATCACGTTCGGCAGCGAGCCGAGCATGGCGACGGGCGCGAGCTCGATCCCGAGGCTGGGGTAGAGATGCGGATTGACGGTGATGAGACCGGAGGTGCCGCAGAGCAGCGTGTGGCCATCGGGTGCCGCGCCGCTGACCGCCTGGGCGCCGATATTGCCGGCGGCCCCCGTGCGGTTGTCCACGACGACCGGCTGGCCCCAGCGCGGCTCCAGCGCGCGGCCGAGCGCGCGGGCCACGGCATCGAGCGAAGCGCCGGCCGCGACGGGCACGACCTGGCGCACGGGATGGGGGGGGACGGGGGCTTGCGCCCGGGCGGGCCGCGCCGCGGCAAGCATCGCCGC
>JAYRQX010000032.1:0-6865 GCA_041910415.1 Acetobacteraceae bacterium
GCCCGCGGCGGCCGCGCGCGTCCCGGCGGCCTCCGCCAGCACCGCGGCCAATGCGGTCGCGAACGGTTTCCTGCCCTTCCACCCCGGTGCGGCGCGCTACTACCGCGAAGCCGGCATCGGCCTGCCGGCCGCGCTGCTGGCCGGCTGAGCCGCACCGCGCACCGCCAGGCGCAGCGCGGCCTCGGCGACCAGCCGCCGGATGTCGGGATGGTCGCGGACGAGACTTTCGCCCTGCGCGACAAGGTCCGCGGTGTCCCGGGCGGAGAGCGAGACGCCCGTCTCCGTCGATTGCAGGCGCAGCCGCGTCTCCTCCTCCGCGATGTCGGCGAGCGAGACATGCACGAAGCTGCCGGCCACATCCTCGCAGGACGCATCGCCTCGCGGCCGCGGCGCGCGGCACCGGATGCGGGCGAAGCGGCGGGCGAGGTTCTGCACCTCCGTCGTCATCAGCACGCGCGTCTCGAAATTATAGGCGTCGACCTGGGTGTAGTAGGTCGCGTTCAGGATCTGCCTGACGCCGCTGATGCTCTGGCGCTGCGACAGCCGCTGGTCCACCGCCGCCTGGCCATCCACGCTGAGGACCAGGATGCGGCGCGTGCGCCGGGCGAGTTCCTGGATCAGCGCGTGGTCGTCGTCGAGCGCGACGAAGAGCTGCAGGATACCGCGGAGCGCGAGATTGTCGGCGAGGCCGCCATCCATCAGGTGGATCCAGCGGGTGTGCTCGGGGTCGGCATAGGCGTTCGCGGCGCGGACCAGCGCGGCGCGGCGCGACAGCGGGCCGCTCTCGCCATTGGTGCCGTTGGGCAGCCCGTCAGGCGGACGCAGCCCGCGGCATTGCGCGGCGTGATTCTCCAGCGTGACGGGGCTGAACAGGAAGGGAAAGGCGGCGCTGGCCGCGACGGCGCGTGCGAGGTGGAAGCTGTTGAGGTCCGAGCAGATGGCGCCGAAACTCGTGCTGAGGAACGGAAAGACCATGCCGTTGACGTAGTCGGTCGCGTTCACCGAGATGACGGGCGCGCCGCGCGTGAGAAGATCGGCATAGGTCGCGCCGTGGAAGAGCAGCCGGTCATAGACCTCGGCCATGTAGTCGTTGCTGCCGACGCGGGGATTGACCAGCCAGCCCCAATTCCATGGATAGATGTAGGTCCGGTAGAGATAGACATCGATGTCGCGGTAGAGGAAGTCGCGGCCGAAGGTGTCGAAGTGGCGCTCGCGGTAGAGCCCGTAATGGGCCGCGGTGAAGCTGCCGCCGGAGACGCCGGCGATGAAATCCACGTCGTCCAGCAGCGTCCAGGGCGTGCGGCCGGGCGGGGCCACCGCGATGGTCCGCAGCCCGCGCAGCGCCCCGTGGGAGAAGGCCGAGGAGCGCTTGCCGCCACCCGAGAAGGCCAGGAAGACCAGCAGGTCGCTGTCGCCGCGCGTGCGGGTGCCGGATTCGTTCGCGTAGTCGGCGAGGAGCCGTGACGGACCGTAATTCGCCGCGAAATTTGGTCGCCCATCCGGCCCGTCCGGCAGGGGCTGGTTCATGCGCACGGGAACGCCGGAACACGCCGCCAGGACCATCAGGAACGGCAGGACCAGATGCAGGAGCCAACAGGGCCGCGGGACGATATGCCGGTTGAAATAGCGAACCATGACAGCAGGACCTTAGTGTCCCCATTATATTACCATATTATAATGTTTTGGGCAAGTGGCGGCGGCCGCGCTGGCCCGTCCAGCTCTTCCGCAACCTGCTAGGCTCCGGGCAACGGAAAGGAGTGCCGACATGTCCGATGACCGCCTGGGTATCCTGGAGCAGCGCCGCATCGAGGCGGCCTTCGCCAAGGGCATCTACGAGGAGATGAAGGCCGAGCTCGGCGAGGCGACGGCGAAGCGGATCCTGTCGAACGCCGTGGTGAAGCTGGCCAGGCAGACCGCCGCGGAGATGGCGAAGGAAGGCCCCGGCGGGCAGGGAAGCCTGGAGCATTTCATCGCGCTCCAGCCGCTCTGGACCAAGGGCGATGCGCTGCAGATCGAGACGCTGCGGAAGGATGCGACGCGGTACGACTTCAACGTCACGCGCTGCCGCTACGCGGAGATGTACCGCGCGATGGGGCTCGCGGAGCTCGGCGGAGTGCTGTCCTGCAATCGCGACGGCGCGTTCTGCGAGGGCTACGACCCCAGGCTGAAGCTGACGCGCACCCAGACCATCATGAACGGCGCCAGCCACTGCGATTTCCGCTACACCGTGGAGGAGTAGCGTGAGCGGCTACGTCGCCACCGACGCCGCGGCCTATGAACGCAGCATGGGACGATGGAGCCGCCTGCTGGCCGAGCGTTTCCTGGATGCCTGCGCGCTCGGCCCCGGCATGGCCGTGCTGGATGCCGGCTGCGGGACAGGCGCGCTGTCCGAGGCGATCGCGCGCCGCGACGCCACGGCGCGCATCGGCGGCGTGGATCTCGGCGAGGCGTTCGTGCGCTCCGCGCAGGCGCGCGTGCCGGGCGGCCTGTTTCGCGTGGGCGATGTGACGCGGCTGGACGACCCGGATGCCGCCTTCGATGCGGTGCTCTCGCTGCTCGTGCTGCAATTCGTGCCCGATCGCGCGCAGGCGCTCCGCGAGATGCGGCGCGTGACGCGCCCGGGCGGGCTGGTTGCCGCGGCGATGTGGAATTTCGGCGGCGGCATGCCCTTCCTGCGCGTCTTGATGGACACCGCCGCAGCCCTGCTGCCCGGGGAGGGCGAACGCTTCCGCGCCGACTCCTGCGCCGAGGACATCGGCGCGCCCGGGCGGCTTCGCGCGCTGTTCGCGCAGGCGGGTCTGCACGCGACCGAGCAGGACATCGTCATCCGCCAGGAATTCGCGGGCTTCGACGATTGGTGGGAGCCGTGGGAAGCGGGACAGGGCACCTTCGGCGCCTTCGTCATGGGGCTGGAGCCGGACCCGCGCGCGCGGCTGCGGGACGCGGCGCTGCGCGCCTTCCGCGCCGGCGCGCCCGATGGTCCACGCTCCTTCGTCGCGGTCGCGCGCATGGCGATGGCCCGCCTGCCGGGCTGATGGAACACGCCGATCGCGCGGCGGGCCCTCGGCCGGGCAGGTCGGGCGTCCGGAACGGTCCCGCTTTCGTCACGACCTGGACGCCGCTTCCCTCGGCGCCCGATCCGACGCATTTTCGTGCCAACGAATCCGCCCACCGTGAGAGGTCCATGTCCCGCGCCCCTGCGCGGGCTGCCTTGAATAGATGCCGGAAGGAATGACAGGAATGATCCCCATCACCCGCCGCGGCGCGCTCGCGCTGCCGCTGATCGCCGCACCCGCCATCGCCCGCGCGCAATCCTGGCGCCCCGGGCAGCAGGTCCGCATCATCGCCTCCGCCGCCGCCGGCGGCACGACGGACATCATGGCGCGCATGCTCGCGCAGCACTTCCAGGCGAAATGGGGCACGCCCGTCGTCGTCGAGAACCGCACCGGCGCCGGCGGCACGATCGGCACCATGGAAATGGTCCGCGCGCGGCCGGACGGCACGACGCTGATGTCGGGCAATATCGGCCCGCAGTCGATCGCCTATTCGCTCTACCGGAACCTGCAATACCGGCCGGAGCAGATCCTGGGTATCGCGGGGACGATCCGCGGGCCGAACGTGCTCGTCGTCAACAACGACTTTCCCGCGCGCAGCGTGGCCGAGCTTGCCGCGCTGCTGCGCGCGCAGCCGGAGACGATCCCCTACGCCTCGACCGGCGTCGGCCAGTCCACGCATCTCTCGCCCGTGCTGTTGCTGCAGATGCTGAACGCGCGCGCCATCCATGTCCCGACGCGCGGATCGGCGCCGGCGCAGATCGAGCTGCTGGCCGGCAACGTCAAGTTCATGATCGACAACCTCACCGGCATCATCGGCCACATCCAGGGCGGGCGCGTGCGCGCGCTGGCCGTCACCAGCGCCGAACGCAGCCCGCTGCTGCCCGACGTCCCCGCGATGCGCGAGACCATGCCGGAGCTCGCCAACTACGACGTCAGCACCTGGTTCGCGCTGTTCGCTCCCGCGGGGCTGCCCGCCGAGATCATCGCCAGCCTGAACGCCGAGACCAATGCCTTCCTGGCCCTGCCCGAAACGCGCCAGCGCTTCACCGAACTCGGCGGCACGCCCTTCATCGTCACGCCGCCGCAGCTCGAGGCGTTCATCCGCACGGAAATCGCGAAGTGGGGCGAAGTGATCCGGCGCGAGGGGCTGCAACTGGACGCGGGTTGACCCGCGGGGGAAGGGCTAGCAGCCTGCGGGCGATGCCGACGCCGCCCGCCCTGTCCTGATGCCGCTCTGGATCGCGATCACCGCCTCGGCGGCGCTGTTCCAGTGCTGGCGTACCGCCTTGCAGCAGAAGCTGCGCGGGCAGATGTCGGTGAACGCCGCGGGGGTGGTGCGCTATCTCTACGGCGTGCCGGTGGGCTTCCTGCTCCTGGGTGCCCATCTCTTCCTGTTCGACGGGACGCTTTCCTCGATCACCGCCTGGTTCCTGCTGTTCTGCGCGGCGGGCGGGCTGCTGCAGATCGTCGGCACCAACCTGCTCATCATGTCCTTCGGCTATCGCGGCTTCGCGGTGGGCACGGCCTACGCCAAGACCGAAGCCGTGCAGGGCGCGATCCTCGCGCTGATCCTGCTCGGCGAATACATCTCCTGGCTCGCCTGGTTCGGTATCTTCGTGTGTGTCTGCGGCACGCTCTATCTCTCGCTCGGCGGCAAGAAGCTGACGCTCTCGGAGATCCTGCACTCGACGGTACAGCCCGCCGCGCTCTGCGGCCTGTCCGCCGGCTTCACCTTCGCGCTCACCGCGGTCGCCATCAAGGCCGCGAACCAGGCGCTCGCGGGGCCCGACCCCATCCTGCGCGCGCTGGAGACGCTGGTGGTCACCAACGCCATGCAGACCGTCATGCAGGGTGCATATCTGATGCTGCGGGAACCCGCGCAGGTGAGGATCGTGCTGTCGTCCTGGCGCACCAGCGCGCAGGTGGGCGCGCTCTCCGCCTGCGGCTCGGCCTGCTGGTTCTCGGCCTTCGCGCTGGCGCCCGTCGCCATGGTGCGCGCGGTGGGGCAGGTGGAGATTCTCTTCACCTTGCTCTTCAGCCGCTTCTTCCTGCGCGAACGGCCTTCACGCGCCGAGATCATCGGCGCGCTGACCGTCGTCGCCGGCGTCGTGATCGTCCTGATCGGACGTTAGCCTTTTCCTGGACAGGCAGGGTGCGGATCGCGAAGAGTCCCGCCCATGGAGGAAACGCCCGCCTGCTGGACACCGGCGCGCCTGATCGCCGCGCTCGCCGCGCGCGGCGCGGCACCCGGCATCATCGCCTTCGCGGACGACAAGCCGGTGTCCGTCGCCGCCGCGACGGTCGCAGACGATGCGCATCGCCTGGCGACCGGCCTCATCGCGGCGGGCCTCACGCCCGGGGAGCCGGTCGCGATCTGGGCGCCGAACTCGCCCGACTGGATCACCGTCCGTATCGCCCTCGGTGCCGCCGGTGCGGTGCCCTTCACCATCGACGACCTCGCGAGCGAGGCGGAAGCCCAGGCGATCCTCGCCGACGCCGCGCCGCGCTGGGTCTTTTGTTCGGCACCGCACGCCGATGGCGTGCGGCGGGATGACCGGCGCGTGGTGCTGCTCGGTGCGCCGGAGGGCTGGCGCGCGCTCTGCGCCGAGGCGCCGGGGCCACTGCCCCCGGCGAAGCCCGACGATGCCGCGATGGTCTTCTACACCTCGGGCACGACAGGCACGCCGAAGAGCTTTGTCCTCACGCATGCGAATCTTGACGCGAACCTGCAAGGCATCCTGCAGGAGCGCATCGTCGGCCATCAGGATCGCTTCCTGGTGCCGTTGCCGCTGCACCACGTCTATCCCTTCCTGCTCGGGCTGATGGTGCCGATCGCCTCCGGTTCCGCCATCGTACTGCCCGAAGGCGTCACGGGCCCGCAACTCGTCACGGCGATGCGGGAGGCGCGCGTCTCGCTCATCGTCGGCGTGCCGCGGCTCTATGTCGCGCTGCTCCAGGGCATCGAGGCGCGGGTCGCGTCGCGCGGACGCATCGCCGCGGCGCTGTTCCGGGCGATGCTGGCCTTCTCCCTTTCGCTGCGCCGCGGCGGCGTCTTCGTGGGGCTTCGCCTCTTCGCCGGGCTGCACCGCCAGATGGCGCCCGCGCTGCGTTACCTGGTCTGCGGCGGCGCGCGGCTCGACGAGGAATATGGCTGGACGATCGAGGCACTGGGCTGGCGCCTGCTGAACGGCTACGGCCTCGCCGAGACCGCCTCGATGTTCACCGGCAATCTGCTGAGCCACCAGCGCATCGGCAGCGAGGGCAGGCCCGTCGCGCCGGGCAGCACGGTGCGGATCGTGGAGCCCGACACGCTCGGCATCGGCGAGATCCAGCTGCGCGGGACGAATGTCTTCGCCGGCTACCGCGACAACGCGGCGGCCAATGCCGCGGCCTTCACGGAGGATGGCTGGTTCCGCACCGGCGACCTGGGGCGGCTGGATGCCGAGGGCTATCTGCACGTCACCGGGCGATCGAAGGAGATGATCGTCCTCGGCGGCGGCAAGAACATCATGCCGGAGTTGCTGGAACGCAGCTACGCCGCGCATCCGCATGTGCAGGAGATCGCGGTGCTGGAGCGCGACGGCGTGCTGGTCGCGATCGTCGTGCCGGACCAGGCGGCGCTGCGCGAATCCGGCACCACGCGCGCGGAGGACGCGATCCGCGTGGCGCTGACCGAGATGGGGCAGGGGCTGGCGAGTCACGAGCGGCTGGCGGGCTTCGTCATCGCCTCCGAGCCGCTGCCGCGCACGCGCCTGGGCAAGTATCGCCGCTTCCAGTTGCCGGCGCAGTACGAGGCGCTCCGGCGCGGC
>JAYRQX010000033.1:0-3856 GCA_041910415.1 Acetobacteraceae bacterium
CTCGCCGTCGCCGATCCCCTCCACGAGGGCGTCGAGGATCGCGGTGGCCGCCTCCACGAACCCATAGGGCGGGTTGACCACCAGCAGGCCGGAGCCGTTCAGGCGCTGCGGGTCGGTCGGTTCGCGCAGATGGAGTTCGGCGGCGACGATGTCGCGGACATCGGCGTCGCGGAGCGCCTGGTGGAAGGCGCGCACGGGTGCGCGGTGCTTGATGGGATACCAAGCCGCGACGACGCCGTTGCGGAATCTTTTGTTCGTGGTGACGACGCCGGTGGCGAGGGTGTCGAATTCGTCCGGCCGTTCGAAGGGCGGATCGATCAGCACCAGGCCGCGCTTCTCCGGGAAGGGGGTGAAGGCGCGCAGCGCCTCGTAGCCGTCGCGCCGGTGGACCGCGACCTGCCGGTCGCCCGCGAAAGCCGCCTTCAGCGCCGCGTGCTCCTCCGGCTGGAGCTCGCAGCAGACGAGCCTGTCGTCCGGCCGCAGCGCGGCGCGGACCAGCGCGGGCGAACCGGGATAGGCGCGGGGGAATCCGGCCGCATGCAGGGCGGCAAGGTAGGGGGCGAGGGGGCCATCGGTCACCGCCTGCAGCCGCCCCGCGCCGCGCAGCCATTCGCCGCTGCGCCGGGCCTCCTCGGCGCCGAGGTCGTAGGTGCCGCGGCCGGCATGGGTGTCGAGCACGCGGAAGGGCGTCGGCTTGCGCTTGAAGCCCTGCAGCAGCACCAGCAGCAGGGCGTGCTTCAGGCAGTCCGCGTGGTTTCCGGCGTGGAAGGCGTGGCGGTAGTTCATGGGGCGGCGCGCGCGAATGCCCCCACCCCGGCCCTCCCCCGCTTCGCAGGGGAGGGAGCGTTCCCTCCCCTGTGAGCGAAGCGAACGGGGGAGGGCAGGGCAAACGCTTTGCGTTTGCCCTGGGGTGGGGGCAATTCCGACACCATCAGCACGCGCGCCCCTCCCCGTGCACCGCCAGTTCCTCCAGCGGCCAGCGCGGCCGCGGCGCGTGGTCCATGCCATCGGTCAGGCCGAGCCTGAGCCGCTCGATCGCCGCCCAGGCGACCATCACCGCATTGTCCGTGCAGTAGCGCAGCGGCGGCGCGATCATCGGCAGTCCGGCCCGGCCCGCCGCGCCATGCAGCGCCGCGCGCACCGCGCCATTCGCCGCGACGCCGCCGGCCACGACCAGCGCCGTCGCGCCAGGCAGCATCGCCAGCGCATGCGCCGCCCGGTCGGCCACCACCGCGGCGACCGAGGCCTGGAAGGACGCCGCCACATCCTCCGGCCGCCCGATGCCCTTCGCGATCGCCTGGGCCACCGCCGTCTTGAGCCCGCTGAAGGAAAAATCGCAGCCCGGACGGCCCAGCAGCGGCCGCGGCAGGGGCACCGCTCGCGCATCGCCCTGCGCCGCCAGCCGTTCCAGATGCGGCCCGCCCGGCCAGGGCAGCCCCAGCAGCTTCGCCGATTTGTCGAAGGCCTCGCCCACGGCGTCGTCGAGCGTGGTGCCGAGGCGCCGGTAGCGCCCGACCCCCTCCACCGCGACGCATTGGCAATGCCCGCCGGAGACCAGCAGCAGCAAATAGGGAAAGGCCGGTGCGCCATCAGACAAAAGTCCCGGCAGGCGCGCGGTCAGCGCATGCGCCTCCAGGTGGTTCACCGCGACGAAGGGGAGGCCCTGCGCCAGCGCGATGCCCTTGCCGACCGAGGCGCCCACGATCAGCCCGCCGATCAGCCCGGGGCCGGAGGTCGCGGCGACGCAAGCGAGGCCGGCGAAGCCGATCCCGGCCTCTGCCACGACCTGCGCGGCGAGCCGGGGCAGGTGGTCCAGATGCGCCCTTGCGGCGATTTCCGGCACCACGCCGCCGAAGCGGGCATGGTCCTGTTCCTGGCTCAGCACCGCCTCGGCCAGGATCGTCCCGTCCGCCCGCAGCACGGCCGCCGCCGTTTCGTCACAGGATGATTCCAGTCCCAGCACGATCATGTCGGTGCCTCAGGCGCCGGCGCAGCCTCCGGCTGCCTGGCTTTCGCGCCTTGCACGGTCGTGCGTTGCGCCGTGGCCAGGCTGGGCGCGGTCGCGCCGGCGCGCTCCCGGCCCGCACAGGCGCGCAGGCTGCCGTTGTTGCACCGCGGAACCACGCCGAAAGGGGTCATCGCACACCTTTTCCCATGCCGGTCGGGGTTCTATGACGCCGCCATGTCCTCTGCCCACCCCACCCGACCCGTGAAGCCGCACATGCGCAGCCTGCCGCTGCGCGTCGGCACGCGCGCCTCGGCCCTCGCGCTCTGGCAGGCCCGGCATTTCATGGCCGAGGCGACGCGCTTCTGCCCGGTGCTGAAGGGCATGCAGGCCTTCGAGGAACATGCCATCGCCACGTCAGGCGACAGGATCCAGGACCGCCGACTGGCCGACATCGGCGGCAAGGGCCTGTTCGCCAAGGAGATTCACGAGGCCCTGCTCGACGGCCGCGTGGACTTCGCCGTGCACAGCCTCAAGGATCTGGAGACCGACCTGCCGCCCGGCATCGTGCTGGCCTGCACCATGAAGCGCGAGGACAGCCGCGACGCCCTGGTGCTGCCGCCCGGCGCCGGCCCGGTGGATCCGACCGATCCCTGGTCGGCCTTCCCCGCGGGGGCGGTGATCGGCACCTCCTCGGTCCGCCGCCAGGCGCAGATCTTGCACGCGCGGCCGGACCTCACCATCGCCACGCTGCGCGGCAACGTGCAGACGCGGCTTGCCAAGCTCAGGGAGGGCACGAGGGGGGCGACGCTGCTGGCGCTGGCGGGGCTGCGCCGCCTTGGCCTGGAGAGCGAAGCCTCGCTCGCGCTCGATGCCGAGGCGATGGTCCCGGCCGCCGGCCAGGGCATCGTCGGCATCACCTGCCGCGCCGAGGATGTGGAACTGCACGAGCTGCTCTCGGCCATCGAGGATCGCGTGGCCTTCGCCGTCTCCACGGCCGAGCGCGCGCTGCTCGGCTCGCTCGACGGGTCCTGCCGCACGCCGATCGGCGGCCATGCGAGGCTGCTGCCGAATGGCGACCTGCATTTGACCGGGCTGGTCGCGCGGCCCGACGGTTCCTTCCTGCTCAAGCGCGCCCTGCACGGGCCGGCCGCGGAGGCCGCGCGCATCGGCGCCGAGCTCGGCGCGAGCCTGCGCAGGGACAGCCCCGCCGACATCTTCGGATGAGCGAGGCCGAGGCGCTGCAGCGCACCGTCCTGCCGCGCATGGGCGAGGACGCCGCGATCGAGGTGTTGTCCACCGGACCCGCGCCCGCCTTCCTGTTCCTGCACGGCGCCTGCTGCCAGGCGCGGGTCTGGGAGGCGCTGATGCTGGCGCTGGCCGCGCGCGGCGTGGACAGCGCGGCGCTCTCCTTCCGCGGCCATGGCGGCAGCGGCAGCCGGGGCGCGCTGCAGGCCTTCCGCATCATGGACTACATGCGCGACACCAACCGCGTGCTGGATGCCATGGCGGCGCCCCCCATCCTCGTCGGCCATTCGATGGGCGGCCTCGTCGCGCAGCTGGTCGCCGAGGAACGCGCGCTGCCGGGCCTCGCGCTGCTGGCGTCCTCGCCGGTCGGCGGCATGCATCGCGACGGGCTGCGGATGCTGCTGCGCCAGCCCCGCGCCTTCCTCCGCGCCATGCGCCGGCAGAGCTTCCGCGCGCTCTATGAGGATGAGGGGACGACGCGCTGGCTGCTGTTCGGCCCGGACGTGCCCGATACGCTGGTACGCCGATTCATGGCGGAGGCGGTCGAGGAATCCTGGCTCGCCGGCAGCGAGATGAACAAGTGGCTGCCGGCGCCGGCGCGCGTGCGCTGCCCGGTCCTCGTCGCGGGCGGCGAGGCGGACAACATGGTCTGTCCCGCCTCGC
>JAYRQX010000034.1:0-7965 GCA_041910415.1 Acetobacteraceae bacterium
CCCGCTCGGCCTGGGCTTCGCGGGGCTGGGCTTCCATCCGCTCGCGACGCGCGAGGCCATGCCGTGGATGCCGAAGTCGCGCTACGCGATCATGCGCAACTACATGCCGCGCGTCGGTCGCATGGGGCTCGACATGATGCTGCGCACCTGCACGGTGCAGGTGAACCTCGATTTCGGCGACGAGGCCGACATGGTCGAGAAGCTGCGCGTCTCGCTCGCGCTGCAGCCGGTCGCGACGGCGCTGTTCGCGAACTCGCCCTTCATGGAGGGCAAGCCCTCGGGCTACCGCACGCTGCGGGGAAAAGTCTGGACCGAGACCGACCCCGACCGCACCGGCATCCCGGCCGTGGTTTTTGAACGCGGCTTCGGGTTCGAGCGGTTCGCGGACTGGCTGCTCGATGTGCCGATGTATTTCATCATGCGCGACGGGCAGTTCATCGACGCCGCCGGCGCGTCCTTCCGCGCCTTCCTGAAGGGCGGGCTCCCTGCGCTGCAAGGCCAGGTCGCGACGATGGGCGACTTCGCCGACCATGTGACGACGGTCTTCACGGATGTGCGGCTCAAGCGCTACCTGGAAATGCGCGGCGCCGATGCGGGCAATCCCGGCATGATGCTGGCGCAGCCCACGCTCTGGACCGGCGTGCTGTATGACGCCGCGGCGCTGAAGGCCGCGACGGCGCTGATCCGCGGCTGGACGGTGGACGAGATGCGCGCGCTGCGCCTGGCCGTGCCGGAACAGGGGCTGGGTGCGACCATCCGCGGCCGCACGGTGCGCGACGTCGCGCGCGACCTTGTCGCCATCGCCGGCGACGGGCTGCGCGCGCGGGGCATGGGCGAGGAGGCCTATCTCTCGCCGCTCGAGGAGATCGTGGAGAGCGGCGAGACCCAGGCTGATCGCTGGATCGACCGCTGCAACGGCGCGTGGCGCGGGGACGTCTCGCGCGTCTTCGCGGAAGCCGAGATCTGATACCTGCGGCACGAGGCTTTGCCTCGTGCCGAGGCCGCGACGGGCACCCATGCGAAATCGCTGCGCGATTTCGATGGGAACCCGGAATGCGGCCCGCCGGCGGTCAGCGAAGCTGATCCGCCGGTCATGCGGACAGCATGCCTTCGGCATGACGGTCCGGCGAGCCAAGCAAACCGGAGGTTTGCGCGTCATGCGGAACGCATGCCTGCGGCATGACGCGCATGAGGGTCGGCAAAGATGAGTACCAGCGGTCGAAGCATTCGACCGTTGGTATGACGCGAAGCGCCCCTGCCGCAGGGCGGCAGGGGGTGTCGGCTTCCTGCACATGCCAGGCACGGTCAGCAGGGCGGCAGCCTCCGATAGTCCACGACCGGCCCGTCCTCATTGCCGATGATGGCCGGGCAGAGCCCGTGGGCGGCGTTGCCGCCGACGCCGGCGGGGACGGTCGGGGAGGCGAGCTGCATCGGGTCCGACCTGCCGGCCTGGGCCATGGCGGCCGACGCGGCGGAAAGTCCGAAGACGAGGATCGTCGTGATCTGCAACAGCGAGCGGAACATGCTAGAGTCCTCTTGATCGATGTTCGGCCGGACCACCATTGGCACGGCCGGATGTCCCGACTGCCGCGATGTCCTGATCGCGCGAGGCCGGAACATGTCCGCGACCGATCGTCCGGGAAGGGGGCTGGCTGCAATCGGGCCCGGTGGTTTGCCGGGGGTCCGTGCCAGACTTTCCGTGCCGTCCGATCGTGGACGATGCGACCATGCCCGGCTCGCTCTCCATCGTCTGTGCGCGCGCGCACAATGCGGCCGCGGCCGGTGATCGACGTGGCACTCCTCTCGCGCCTGCCCTTCTTCGAAGGGGCGCCCGCGGAGGTGCTGCGGGCCGCGGCGCAAAGCGGCAGCGTCATGACCGCGCAGGAAGGCACGCAGGTCCTCGACGGCGGTCAGGGGGAAGACGGCGTCTACTGCATCGTGCAGGGCGCCGTGCGAATCACCATGCAGACCGCCAGCGGCCTGGAACTCGTGATGGGCGATCTCGGCCCGGGCGAAATCTTCGGCGAGATGGCCGTGATCATCGAGGGCGAACGATCGGCCAGCGCGATCGCACTCTGCCATTCGACCTTCTGCCACATGCCCGGCGAGCGTTTCCTCAGCCTTGTCCTGGCGTCGCCGCCGCTCGCGCTGCGGCTGATGCGCCTGCTGGCCGAGCGGGTGAGAGCCAAGGATGTGCGGGAGATGGAACTGACGGCGCTGCCCGTGCGCTTCCGCCTGTGCGCGGACCTGCTTCGCCTGGCGAGGCCGCGCGCGGGCGGCGGCATGGTCGTCTCCCCGCCGCCGCAGCAGCATGTCCTTGGCGCGAGGATCGGGGCGCGGCGCGAGGCGGTGTCGCGTGAACTGGCGGCGCTGACCAGGCTCGGTCTCGTCGAGGTGTCGCGGCGGGCGATCACGCTTCGGGACCCTGACCGGATGCGCGCGATCATCCGCTCCGCCTACGGATCGCCGGATGACTAGGATGCGTAGGTTCTCTTTCCGTTTGGTCCCGCCCCCTAGAGCGGAAGCCGTTCGCATTGGCTCACGGCTTCCGCTCTACGCCGTTGTTTTTGCGAGCATCTTCACCCGACCAGATGATTCCATCTGATCGGGATCTGCTCTAATCAGCCGAGGCGCCCGACGCGGCAACGATCGGCGCCCATTTCGCGACTTCGGCGCGCATGAAGGCGTCGTAGTCGCCCAATGCGAGCGGCCAGGGCTCGGCGCCGAAATCGCGGTAGCGCTGCGCGATCGCCGCATCCTCGAGGCAGCCGACGAGTTCGGCGGAGAGGCGCTCCATGATGGGGCGCGGCACATTCGCCGGCGCGGCGATGCCGTACCAGGAGGAGACGTCGAAATCCGGCACGCCCTGCTCCATCAGCGTCGGGATGTCGGGCATGGTGCTGGCGCGCTGCCCTGTGGAGACGCCGAGCGCGCGCAGATTGCCGGCCAGCACCTGCTGGCGGGAGGCAGGCGCGTTGTCGATCGCGAAGGTGACTTCCCCGTTCAGCACGGCCGCCATGGCGGGCGCGGTGCCGCGATAGGGGACATGCGTCGTCTCCACCCCCATGCGGCTGCCGAACATGATGCCCGAGAGATGCGAGGAGGTGCCCGCGCCGGCGGAGGAGAAACTCCCCTTGCGCGGGTCGCCCCTGATGGCGTCGGCCAGGTCGCGCGGGGTCCGGTAGGGGCTGTCGCCCTTCACGATCAGCACGTTCGGCAGGCGCGCGAGGCGACAGACGCCGGGCACGTCGCGGAGCGGATCGAAGTTGATGCGGCGCGCGTGCAGCGTGGGCCCGATGCCGTGGGAGGCGATGTGGTTGACGAGGAAGGTGTAGCCATCCGGCGTCGTGCGCGCGGTGACCTCGGTGGCCAGCATGCCGCCGGCACCGGGCCGCGGCTCGATCACCAGCGGCTGGCCGAGTTTCTCCCGCAGCCGGTTCTCCATGAAACGCAGAAAGATGTCGGAGACGCCGCCGGAGGCCGCGCCGATCAGGTAGCGGATGGGGCGGTCGGGCCAGGCGGCGGTCTGCGCGCGCAGGGCGGCGGGCAGCATCAGCGTGGCGGACGCACTGGCGAGCAGCGCGCGGCGAGACGTCATGCGGTGAATCCTCCAGGTCGCCCCGGCTTGGCGCGGGGTTCGGAGGCGCAGCGTAGAGGGAAAGCCGCCGCCCGCGCTACGCCTTGTCCGAGGGCAGTCGGATCGTCGCGCCATCGGTCACGAAGCGGCCCCAGCCCTGGTGGTGCAGCGTCGCGGGCCGTGTTCCCGGCGTGCCGCGCATCCAGGCCTTCACCACCTCAAGCACGAAGAGATTGTAGCGGTTCACCAGCCGCGTCTCGACCACGCGGCATTCCAGGTTCGCGAAGCATTCCGGAAGAAGCGGCGCGGCGACGCGCGTTCCGGGCAGCGTCGGAATGCCGAGCGCCGCGATCTTGTCGCCGTCGCGGCCCGAGCGGTTGCCGATGGCGACGACCGTCTTCGCCATGGACGCATCGGGGATGGCGATGACGCATTCGCCGGTCGCGCGCAGCGCGCGAAAGGAATGGTTGCGGCTGCTGACGATGCAGGCGATCTGCGGCGGCGTGAACTCCACCATCATGTGCCAGGACATGGTCATGACGTTCGCGCGGCCGCGATGCGCGGTGGAGACGAGCACGACGGGGCCGGGCTCGATCAGCTGGTAGACGTCGGCGAGCGGGAGGTCCTTCAACTTCGGGGGACGCATGGCGCGGGCAGCATGGCGATGAAGGCACCGGCAACGCAAGCCGCGCTTCATACCACCGGTCGAATGCTTCGACCGTTGGTATCATACCGGCTTGCCGATGGTATGACCTGCGGCCCGCAGGGCCGAGGCGCCGAACGGCGCCCGCCGGTGGTCCGGCGAAGCCAAGGGCCGCGGAGGCGGCCCGCCCGGCGTTTGAGGGGCACAAAGGTCAATCCTTTGTGCCGCAGGTATGAGATCGGCGGCGCGGCGCCTGCGGGCCAAGCAAACCAGTACCAGCGGTCCTGGCATTCGGCCGCTGGGGGCGGCGCTCAGGCGGCCGGGACCAGCCGGCGCGGCGCGCTCGCCCGAACCCAATCGAGGATGACCGGCACCTCGGGCGGCAGGGTCCTGGCGGGCTGACCGAGGAAGCCTTCCCAGTCCGGCAGGAAGTCGGCCCGCACGGCGATCAGGGTTCGCAGGCCGAGGCACAGCGCCTCGGCGATCTCGGCGCGGATGCCACTTCCAAAAGCCTCGCTGCAGCCGAAGCGGTTGACGACGAGCAGAGCGGGGCGGCGCGCGATGGCCGCCCGGATGTCGCAGGCGGCCCGGGTCAGCGCATCGGCGTCCAGCGTGCAGCCCAGCGCCCCGGTGCCGCGGGGATTGTCGAGACGGCGGCGGGTGCCGGTCGCGATGTCCTCCAGCCACATGGATCGCTTGCCGCTCGGCAACCGCGCCCCGAAATGCTGCAACTGGCCGGCGACGGCGATGCCCTTTCCGCGAAGCGCCCCGACCACCCCGGCGAGGACCAGGTCCACATCCTGCTGCCGGTCGAAGATCACGGCGGCGACGGGCGGGTCGGATCGGTGCTGCATCTCTGCCGAATCTCCCTTCCTGCCGCGTGCGGCGAACCCGGGCGCGTGCCGCGCCACGCTGCGTTCCATCATTCACATCCAAAGTGGCACCTGGCGCAACCGGGTGGCAGCACCGTGCCGGCTGGCCTGCGTCCCCGAGGTTGCCAGGATGGGCTTGCAGGTCTGCCATGCGCAGCCTCCCGGCAGCCCCCGGGATGGACAGGATCGTGCACCGCGATATGTTCCATAAAATATAGCGATTCAAGGACGACGTCCATGGCCTCCTATCCCGAACTGAAGCTCCTCATCGGCAGCGAATGGCGCAGGCGCCCCGGCCAGCCCGTGCTGAACCCGGCCGATGAGAGCGTGCTCGCGACCGTGCCGCACGCGACGCGGACCGACATGGAGGATGCGCTCGCCGCCGCCGAGGCCGCCTTCCCGGTCTGGCGCCGCACCTCCCCCGCGAAGCGCGCGGCCATCATGCGCCGGGCCGCGGCGCTGCTGCGCGAACGCAGCGAGGCCATCGCGACCGCCATCACCCTCGAGCAGGGCAAGCCGCTCGCCCAGTCGCGGCTCGAAATCCTGCGCTGCTGCGAGATCATCGAATGGGACGCCGAGGAAGGCCGCCGCACCTACGGCCGCATCATCCCCGCCGAGGACGGCATGCGCCACACCGTGCTGCGCCAGCCGATCGGACCGGTTGCCGCCTTCGCGCCCTGGAACTTCCCGATTTCCTCGCCGGGGCGGAAGGTCGCGGGGGCGCTCGCCGCCGGCTGCTCGGTGGTGCTGAAGGCGTCGGAGGAGACGCCCTCGGGCGCCCAGGCGTTGATCGAAGCCTTCATGGATGCCGGCGTGCCGCCCGGAACGGTGAACCTGCTCTTCGGCGTGCCGTCCGACATCTCGGAATTCCTGATCCCGCAGCCCGGCATCCGGCTGGTGACCTTCACGGGCTCGATCCCGGTGGGCAAGCGGCTGGCGGCGCTCGCGGGCGAGTACATGAAGCCCGCCATCATGGAGCTGGGCGGGCATTGCCCGGTGATCGTCTGCCGGGATGCGGACGCGGCAAAGGCGGGCGTTGCCTCGGCGGTGACGAAGTCGCGCAACGCCGGCCAGGTCTGCGTCTCGCCCACGCGCTTCTTCGTGGAGGACGCGGTCTATGACCGCTTCGCCGAGAGCATGGCGGCCAAGGCGGCGACGATCAGGCTCGGCAACGGGCTCGACCCGTCGAGCGATCTTGGCCCGGTCGCGAATGTGCGGCGGCTGGAGGCGATGGAACGCCTCGTCGCCGACGCCAGGGCGCGCGGGGCGAAGGTGCTGGCGGGCGGGGAACGCGCGGGCAACCGGGGCTACTTCTATCCGCTGACGGTGCTGGGCGACGTGCCGGACGACGCGATCGCGATGCAGGAGGAGCCCTTCGGCCCGCTCGCGCTGATCAGCCGCGTGCCGAACCTCGGCACCGCGATCGAGAAGGCGAATTCGCTGCCCTTCGGCCTCGCCGGCTATGCCTTCACGAACGACGCCAACGTGATCGAGCGCCTGGGCGAGGAGCTCGAGGTGGGCAACCTCTCGGTGAACCACCTGGTCGCCTCGGTCGCCGAGACGCCCTTCGGCGGCGTCAAGGACAGCGGCTATGGGCGCGAGGGCGGGACCGAGGGGCTCGCCTGCTATACCATCGCGCGCAACGTCTCGCATCTGACGGCGAAGGCGGCCTGACACCGGGAGACCCCGATGCCGTTCCTGCTCTCCACCGCGCGCCTGGAAGCCATGCTCTTCGAGGACGCGCCGCTTGGCGACATGACGACATTGGGGTTGGGCATCGGTGACCAGCGCGGCAAGGCGGTGCTGCACGCCGGCGCCCCCATGACGGTCTGCTGCCCGGAGGAGGCCGAGCGCCTGTTCCTGATGGCCGGCTGCCCATCGGTGCGCCGCTTCGCCCATTCGGGCGCGCAGTTGGAGCAGGGCGCCGAGATCATGGTCGCCGAAGGACCGGCCTCGGCCCTGAACATGGCGACGCGGGTCGCCCAGGTGATCATGGAGGTGAGCTCGGCGGTCGCGACCCGGGCGCGCCGCATCCTGGCCGCGGCGCATGACGGGCGGCCCGGCGTCGCCGTCGCCTGCACGCGGAAGCACCTGCCCGGCGCGAAGGACGTGATGCTCAAGGCGATCATGGCCGGCGGCTGCACCCCGCACCGCTTCGGCCTGTCCGAAAGCGTGCTGGTCTTCGGACAGCATCGCGCCTTCCTGGGACGCCGGCCGCCGCGGGAGTGGATCGCCCAGCTCCACGCGGCGCAGCCGGAGCGGCGGATCGCGGTGGAGGCGGACAGCGTGGACGAGGCCGTGCTGTTCGCCCATGGCGGGGCCGATTGCGTCCAGCTCGACAAGCTGGCGCCGGAGCAGGTGGCGGACGTGATCGCGGCCATCCGCAGCCTGCCGCGCCGCCCGACGATCGCGGCCACGGGCGGCATCCATGAGGGCAACGCGGCGGCCTATGCGGCGGCCGGGGCGGACATCCTCGTCACCTCGGCGCCCTACGCCGCGCCGCCGCTCGACGTGAAGGTCACCATGAGCGGGGCGCCGGTCGCACCGCAGCACAGGAGGTAGGACCATGAGGCTTTCGGCACGCAACCAGCTTCACGGCACGGTCGAAGACGTGCGCCCGGGGGCGACCACGGCGCACATCACCATCGTGCTCGACGGAGGCGCGAAGGTCGTGGCGTCCATCACCAACGAAGCGGTGGAGGACCTCAAGATCGCCAGGGGCGACAGCGTCTATGCGGTGATCAAGGCGTCGGACGTCATGGTGGGCAAGCCGGACTGATACCTGCGGCACAAAGGATTGACCTTTGTGCCCCTCAAACGCCGGGCGGGCCGCCTCCGCGGCCCTTGGCTTCGCCGGACCACCGGCGGGCGCC
>JAYRQX010000035.1:0-4237 GCA_041910415.1 Acetobacteraceae bacterium
CATCTGCTGCACGCGCCGCGCGCGGTCGCCGCGCGGCACGCGGCGCAGCCGCAGCGGGAAGCCGATGTTCTCGGCCGCCGTCATGCTCTGGAACAGCGCCGGCTCGCGCTCGATGAGCGCGATGTCGCGCTTGTGGGGCGGCGTCTCGGCATGGTGTTGCCCGCCGATCAGCAGCGTGCCCGAGGATGGCCGCGCGAGTCCCGCGACCACATGCAGGACGAGCGACTTGCCGGCGCCCGCCGGACCGAGCAGGGCCAGGCTCTCCCCGCGCGCGACCACGAGGTCGAAGGCCCCCAGCGCCGGCGCGCCATCGGCGCCCGGCACGCCCACCCGGTCAAAACGGAGCTGGCTGTCGCTCATGCCCCGCCTGTCTCCGGCGGGGGTGCGGGGTCTGTCAACGCCCGCCCCCGGCTTGCCGCGCCGCGACATCGGCGCTACCGCCGCAGCCCGGACCCCGACAGAGACACGACCCATGAGCGAAGCCGCCGAACCGAGCCTGATCCTGCGCCGCGAAGGCGAAGCGGGCCGGATCATCATGAACCGGCCCAAGGCGCTCAACGCGCTGGATCAGGAGATGATCGACGCCTTCGCCCGCGCCATCGCGCAGTGGAAGGACGATCCCGCGGTGAAGCTCGTGGTGCTGGAAGGCGCGGGCGGCCGTGCCTTCTGCGCGGGCGGCGACGTGCGCGCGATACGCAAGGCCGCGATCGAGGGCGACACCGCGACGATCGAGCGCTTCTTCTCGACCGAATACGCCGTCAACCTCGGCATCGCGACGTTCGGCAAGCCCTGGGTCAGCGTGATCGACGGCGTCTGCATGGGCGGCGGCATCGGCGTGTCCGTGCATGGCTCGCACCGTGTCGCGACAATGCATGCGACCTTCGCGATGCCCGAGACGATCATCGCGCTCTTCCCCGATGTCGGCGGTTCCTACGCCCTGCCGCGGCTGCCCGGTGCCATCGGCATGTGGCTTGCGCTGACCGGCGCGCGGCTGAACGGCCCGGATGCGGTGCATGCCGGCGTCGCGACGCACTACGTGCCGCGCGGCGACCTGCCCGCGCTGGAAGCCGAGTTGCTCAAGGGCGATGCCGCGGCTGCCATCGCGCGCTTCGCGCAGCCGGCGCCGGAAGCGGCCTTCGCCCCGCATCGCGCGGCGATCGACCGCTGCTACGGCGCGGGTTCCGTTCCGGCCATCGTCGCCGCGTTGGAGAAGGAGGGCGGCGCCTGGGCGGCGGAGCAGCTGAAGACGCTCCGCCATGTCTCGCCCTCCTCGCTCTTCTGGACGCATGAGCTGCTGCGGCGCGGCGCGGCGATGCCGCTCGCCGACTGCCTGCAGATGGAGCTCCGCCTGACCCGCGTGGTGGTGAACGGGCATCCCGATTTCCGCGAAGGCGTGCGCGCGCTGCTGGTGGACAAGGACAACACGCCGACATGGTCGCCTGCGACGATCGAGGCGGTCGATCCGGCGGCGATCCTGGCGATGTTCGGCTGAGGGCGATCCTACGCCAGCAGCGGCCGCCGCTCCGCATAGGGATGCGCCGCCGCATATTCGGCCCCGGCCGCGCAGAGCAGGCCGTCGCTGCCCGGCGCGCCCACCAGCTGCACGCCGATCGGCAAGCCGTTCGCCGCCGGCGCGCAGGGCAGTGCGAGGCCCGGCAACCCCGCGGCATTGGCGAAGGCCGTGAACACCGCATGCCCGCGCGGACCGGCCGCCTGGCCATCGATCACCGACGGATGGCTTTCTTCCGCGCGCCAGGGCAGGGCGGCGGCGGCTGGCGTCAGCAGCGCGTCCCAACGCATGAAAACGTCGCGCGCGAGCATCCGGCGGAACTCGCGCATCGCATGCAGCGCGCCGAACAGGGTCGGCGCATCCATCGCGCGCCCCGCCGCCGCCGCGTTCACCAGCATCTCGCCCGCGGGCTCCGCGCCCATCTCGGTCATCAGCCAGGCGAGGCCCGCGGGCGCCACGGCCTGCGCGGCGACGTTGATCGCGTCCACGTCCCAGGGCGCCTCCACCTCCTCGACCTCATGCCTCAGGGCCGCGAAGGCGCGCGCGGCGGCGGCGCAGCTCTCGGCGATCTCCCCCTCCACCGGATGCGCGCCGAAGCGCGGCATGAAGAGGATGCGCAGCCGCGGCGCCGCGGCCGGCACCACGAAATCCGGCAGGAAGCGCGAGAGCGGGTCCCGCGGATCGGGCGCCGCGAGCGCGGCCGTCAGCGCGATCAGATCCGGCATGGTGCGCGCGAGCGGGCCGATCTGCTCGAGGTCGGCGAAGATGGCCGGCAGCCCGTCGCAGCGCGGGATGCGCCCCGGCGTCGGCTTCAGCCCGAAGATGCCGACATGCGACGCCGGCCGGCGGATCGAGCCGCCGCCATCGGTGCCGAGTGCGATGGGCCCGAAGCCCGCCGCGACCGCGGCAACGGCGCCGCCCGAGGAACCGCCCGGCGTCAGCGTCGTGTCCCAGGGATTGCGCGTGGGACCGAACAGCTCGTTGTCGGTGTAGCCGGCCATGGTGAATTCGGGGACATTGGTCTTGCCGACGATGACCGCGCCGCCCGCGCGCAGCCGCGCCACGGGCAGCTCGTCACGTTCGGGGATGACGTCGCGGAAGACCGGGCAGCCCCAGGTGCAGGGCAGCCCCGCGACGGGGATGCTGTCCTTGATCGTCATGGCGACGCCGTCCAGCGGTCCCGCCGGCGTGCCGGCCTGCCAGCGCGCCTCGCTGGCGCGCGCGGCGTGGCGGGCACCGCCCTCATCCTTCGCGATGACGGCGTTCAGCGCCCGGTCATGCCGCAGGATGCGCGCCAGCACGGCCTCCAGCGCCTCGACCGGAGAGGCCTTCCCGGCACGATAGAGCGCGACGAGGTCGAGCGCGGAGAGCAGGGCGAGGTCCTGGGCCATGCGGGCAGCTTAGCGCCCGAGCGCCGCCAGGGCATCCTTCCGATGCAAAGGCAGTGATTGCCCGCGGCCCCCGCGCCGCGCCATCATCCCCGAAAATCATCGAGGAGGCGTCCCAGATGCTCGGCCTGATGCAGGACCGTCCGTTGCTGATCTCCAGCATCCTGGAGCATGCGGCACGCAACCACCGCGCTTCGACGATCGTCAGCGTGAACGCGGACGGATCGCGGGCGCGGACGAGCTGGCCGCAGGTCGCGGCGCGCGCGGCGCAGCTTGCCCATGCGCTCCGGCGACGCGGTGTCGCGGAAGGGGAGCGGATCGCCACCCTCGCCTGGAACGGGCACCATCACCTCGAGATCTACTACGGCGTCTCCGCGATGGGCGCGGTGATGCACACGGTCAATCCGCGGCTCTTCCCGGGCCAGATCCTCTACATCCTGAAGGATGCGGCCGACACGCACCTGTTCGTGGATCCATCCATCCTGCCGCTGGTCGAGCAGCTCGCCGACCAGCTGCCGGACGGCCTGCGTGCCGTGGTGGTGATGGGCGGCCCGGAGAGCCTGCCGGCGGAGAGCCGGCTGCGCGCCCGCTTCGCGCTGCTGGACCAGGAGACGCTGATCGCGCCGGAGCCCGGGCACTACGACTGGCCCGCGCTCGACGAGCGGAGCGCCTCCTCGCTCTGCTACACCTCGGGCACCACCGGCGATCCCAAGGGCGTGCTCTATTCGCATCGCTCGACCGTGCTGCACGGCATGAGCTCGCTCTCGCCCGATGTCTTCGGCTTCCGTTCGCTCGACGTGATCATGCCCGTCGTGCCGATGTTCCATGTGAATGCCTGGGGCATTCCCTATGCCGCCGGCATGGCGGGGGCCTCGCTCGTGCTGCCCGGGCCGCGGCTGGACCCCACCAGCCTGTTCGCGCTGTTCGAGGAGGAAGGCGTCACCTTCTCGGCCGGCGTGCCGACCATCTGGACGCTGATGCTGCAATGGCTGCGCGCGAACCCGGAGAAGCGCTTCGCGCATCCGCCGCGCCTGGTCGTCGGCGGCACCGCGCTGCCGGCCGCGATCACCGCAGGCTTCTTCCGCGAATACGGCATCCGCATCCTGCACGCCTGGGGCATGACGGAGACGAGCCCGCTCGGCAGTGCGAATGCGATGAAGGCGGAGAAACGCGGCTGGGACGACGAACGCATGCTCGACTACGCGCGCAAGCAGGGCCATGCGTTCTTCGGTTGCGAGCTGAAGATCGTGGATGGCGACGGCGCCGAGATCGCCGAGGATGGCGTCGCCTTCACGTTCGAGATCGTGCCGAGCGGGCTCGTCTCCGTCATGCCCCAGGC
>JAYRQX010000036.1:0-1784 GCA_041910415.1 Acetobacteraceae bacterium
CCGCCGCGCGCCCCTCAGCCCCGGCGGATGTTGTAGAAGAGCGCCACGCCCTTGAGCATGCCGTCGAGGTCGCCGCGCAGCGCCGTCGGCGAGAAGAACTGGCCGAGTGGGATATAGGGCACCTCCGCGAAGGACACGCGCTGCATCTCCTGCCCGATGCGCGCGCGGGCCGTGTCGTCCGGCGCGCTGAACCATTCGTCGCGCAGGCGCTCGAGCTCCGGGATGGTCGGCCAGCCGAACAGCGCCCGTCGGCCATGACCGCGGATCAGGTTGTTGGCGGCCGGGTTCACCTGCGCGCTGCCGGCGGTCCAGCTCACCATGAAGTTCCATCCCCCTTGCTCCACCGGGTTCTGGTTGAGGATGCGCGTCGTCACCGTGCCCCAGTCCGCCGCGATATAGTCGAGGTTGATGCCGATCCGCCTGAGGTAGTCGCCTGTCACCTCGCACATCGCGTTGATGACGGGGAAATCCGTCGCGACGAGGAGGTTGACGCGCTCCCCGCGATAGCCGGCTTCCTGCAAGGCCCGGCGCGTCGCCGCCGCGTCGGTCGGGTTGCGGAAGGCGTCCATGCCGACATCGCTCGCCATGACCGAGCCGGGGACGAAGAAGCCATAGGGCACGCGCCAGAAGGTCTCGTCCGTGCCGGCGGCGGCGGTCATGTAGTCGCGCTGCACGATGCCGCGCAGGATGGCGCGGCGGATCGCCGGGTTGTCGAGCGGCGGATTGAGGTGGTTCGGCCGCAGGAAGCCGATCGAGCCGTTGGGATCGAGGATGTCCACCTTCACGCCGCGCGCGCGCCGCAACTGCGGCACCAGGTCGATGGTCGGCAATTCCCACCAATCGACCTCGCCCCTTTGCAGCGCGGCCGCCGCGGTCGCGCCATCCGGGATCGTCATCCATTCCACGCGATCGAAATGCACGATCTTGCCGCCGGCCATGTAGGAGGCGGGCTCCTGCCGCGGCACATACTGCTCGTTCCTGGCATAGACGTTGCGGCTGCCCGGCAGGCGCTCGGCGGCCACGAAGCGGAAGGGCCCGCTGCCGATCATCTCCGGCACCGCCTGGGACGAGGGCAGGTTCGCATGGCGCTCCGGCATCATGGCGCAGAGATGCGTGCCCACCTTGGCCAGCGCATCCGGCACCAGCGGGAAGGGCTGCTTCAGGCGCAGCAGGATGGTGCGGTCATCCGCCGCGCCGCATTCGTCGGTGACGGCCCAGAGCGCCTGGCCGAAGGCGTCGCGCGTCGCCCAGCGGCGGATCGAGGCCGCGCAATCCTGCGCGCGCACCGGCTCGCCATCGTGGAATTTCAGCCCTTCGCGCAGCCGGATGCGCCAGACGCGGCCGTCATTCTCGACCACATGGCCTTCGGCCATCTGCGGCTGCGCGCGCAGGTTCGCGTCCCAGCCATAGAGGGTGTCGTAGACCATCAGCGCATGGTTGCGGCTGACGAAGGCGACCGAATGGATGGGATCGAGCAGCGTGAGATCGGCCTGCGGCACGAAACGCAGCACGCGCCGCCCGGGCTGGCTTTGCGCGGCGCCCAGGCGTGGCATGGCGACGGTGGCGGCGGCACCCAGAAGGCTGCGACGGAGCATGTGGCTGGTCCCCTGCCTGACCCCGTGAAGCCTGCGCGCGGGGGAGAGGGGCGTCAAAGAAAATTACGGTGGCGCAGCGGGCGGCACCACGACGATGCCGACGACCCGCGCGCCGGGGTCGGGGCGGCTGGTGGGGCGCAGCGCCGCCTCCGGCCCGTGGCCACGCGCGTTGAGCCGTTGCGTCGCGAG
>JAYRQX010000037.1:0-2553 GCA_041910415.1 Acetobacteraceae bacterium
CACCTTCACCGCCAATTTCGGCCAGGGCGCGCAGGCGATGACGCTGAACCTCGGCACCTTCGGCCAGGCGCTCGGCATGACGCAGTATGCCGGGGACGAGTACGGCGTGCGCAACCTGACGCAGGACGGCGTGCCGCTCGGCGCCTTCGCCTCGGTCGCGGCGCGGGAGAACGGCGACATCGCCATCAACTACGACAACGGCCAGTCGCGCGTGATCGCCCGCGTGCCGATCACCACCTTCAGCGATCCGGACAAGCTGCAGCGTCTGGACGGCCAGGCCTTCATGCGCACGATGGAAAGCGGGGAGGCGCGCATCACCGATGCGGCGTCCAACGGCGCCGGGCGGCTCTCCATCGGGTCCATCGAACGGTCGAACGTGGATATCGCCTCCGAATTCTCGAAGTTGATCGTGGCGCAGCGCGCCTACACGGCGAACACGCGGATCGTCACGGCATCCGACGAGATGCTGCAGGACGTCGTGAACATGCGGCGCTGAACGGCGGCTGAGAACGTACGGAGATGTCGCTCGAATTCACGCTGGGCATTGCGCGATCCGGCCTGCTGCACACGCAGAAGGCGCTGGCGAATGCCGCCAACAACGTCGCGAATGCGGAGACGGATGGCTATACGCGCAAGACCGTGGCGGGCGAGGCGCGCGAGGCCGCCGGCCGCGGCATGGGCGTGCGGTCGCTGGAAGCCACGCGCGACGTGGACGAGGCGCTGGTCGCCGAGCTCAACACCCGCCGCGGTGCATGGGCCGGCGCCGAGGCGCGCGAGCGGCTGCTGCAGACGATCGAGCGCGCGCATGGCCGTCCCGAAGCCGGGGAGGCGATCGGCGACCTGACCAGCAGCCTGCGCAGCGCCTTCACCGCGCTGCGCGCCGAGCCCGCCTCCCAGGCCCGCCAGGCCGAGGTGCTGCGCGCGGCCGAGGATCTCGCGGGGCGGCTGAACGCGGTCTCGGACGCGATCGGCGGGGCGCGGCAGGATGCGCAGGACGGCATCGTCGCGGAAGTCGGGGCGATGAACACGACGCTCAACACCATCGCCGACCTGACCATCCGCATCCGCGACACCATCGCCCGCGGCCTCTCCGCGGCCGAGCTGGAGGACAGGCGCGACACGGCGATCGCGACGCTGTCGGAGAGCATCGGCGTCACCGCACTGAAGAAGGAGGACGGCTCCCTCACCCTGATCGCGCGCGGCGGCATGGTGCTGCCGCTCGATCCAAAGAAGGCGGCCTTTTCCACGGCCGACGCCAATTTGGGCGCCTCGGCCTTCTACGGCCCGGGCGGCACCATCCCGCCGATCACGCTGGGCGGCGTGGATGTCACGCAACGCCTGGCGGGCGGGCGGCTCGGCGAGCTTGTCTCGTTGCGCGACGCGACACTGCCACGCATGCAGGCCGAAGCGGATGTCGCCGCCGCGGGCATTGCCTGGCGATTCGAGAGCGAGGGACTGCGGCTCTTCACCGATGCCGCCGGCGCGGTGCCGGATGCGACGCTGCCCTATCCCGGCAGCGCGCAGATCGGCTTCGCGGGCACCATCCGCGTCAACGCCGCGATCGTCGCTGACACGACCGTGCTGCGCGACGGCACCCATGCCGTGGCCGCGACGCCGGGCGGTCCCACCGCCTTCACGCCCAATGCACCAGGCGGCCCGGCGGGATTCTCGACGCTGCTCGACCGCGTGCTCGACTTCACCTTCGGCACCGAAACCGCGACGGGCGTGGCCTGGCCGGGCTTCGCCACGACAGGGCTCGGGCCGGACGGCTCGCTCGCCTCGGGCTTCTCCGCCCCCGCGACGCTGGAAGGCTATGGCGCCACGGTCACCGCGACCCAGACGGCGGAGCGCGCGGCCGCGACGGAGCGCAAGGACAGCGCGCAGGCGACCAAGGCGGGGCTGGAGGCGCGCTTCGCGCAGCGCTCCGGCGTGGATGTGGATGCGGAGATGGCGGCGATGGTCACGCTGCAGAATGCCTATGCGGCGAATGCGAAGGTGATGGCGACCGTGCAGCAGATGTGGGACGCCCTGCTGGGCGCGGTGCGCTGATGGTCGCGGTCTCGATGCTCGGCCGGCTGGCGACCGACACCGCCGCGCTGCGCGCGCGCATGGAGGTCCTGACGCGCCAGGTCAGCGACGGGCGCAAGGGCGCGCTCTATGGCGACATCGCGCCGGAGGGAAGGCGCGCCATCGATCTCCGCGCCGACATCGCCATGCGCGCGACCTACCAGGGCACGATCGAAGGCGCGCTCGGACGCATCGGCGTGGCGCAGGAGGTGCTGGGGCGGATCGAGACCATCGCCGGTGAGGCAATGGACTCCACGCTCAGCCTGCCGGGCACGGACAGCCGCCGCATCACGGTCGTGGCCCAGCAGGCGCGGGCAGCGCTGGAACAGGTGGCGCAGCTCCTGAACACGCAGCATGGTGGGGAATACATCTTCGGCGGATCGGATTTCCTGAACGCGCCGGTGCCGAACGCGCAGGGCATTCTGTCCTCGGGCCTGGTCACGCAGATCGCCGCCGACCCGATGGATCCGGCGCAGGCGCTCGAGC
>JAYRQX010000038.1:0-7234 GCA_041910415.1 Acetobacteraceae bacterium
GACCCTCATGCGCCGGGCGCAAACCTCCGGTTTGCTTGGCTCGCCGGACCGTCATGCCGAAGGCATGCTGTCCGCATGACCGGCGGATCGGCACAGCCGACCGCGAGCGGGCCGCATTCGCGGCCTCGGCACGAGGCAAAGCCTCGTGCCGCAGGTATCATACCAGATCTCGCAGATCGTGACCGATCTGCACCTCAGTCGCCGGCGCGCACCTCCGCGCGCTTGGCGTTTGAGGGGCACAAAGGTCAATCCTTTGTGCAGCGGGTATCAAGGCCGGGCGGACGATGCGCGAAAACGCGCGCGCTTGCATCGCCGCCGCGTTGCTCTAGACCCGCCGCGATGTCGCCCCTGGAACGCCTCTTCGCGCCGCTCGACCGGATTCGCCCCGGGCTCGGCCGCCTGGCGACGGAGTTCGTCCGCTTCGGCGTGGTCGGCACCATCGGCTTCGTGGTGGATACCAGCGTGCTCTACGCGGCACTCGCCCTCGGCACCGGACCCTATCTCGGCCGCGTGCCCTCCTACCTCGTCGCCGCCACCACAACCTGGCTGCTGAACCGCATCTGGACCTTCAAGGCGCGCAACAGCGGGCCGGTCGCGCGGCAATGGGCGATCTTCGTCGCGGTGAACCTGCTGGGCTTCGCGCTGAACTACGGCACCTACGCGCTCTGCATCGCCTTCGTGCCCGTCATGGCGGCGCACCCGATCCTGGCGGTCGCGGCCGGTTCCATCGCCGGGCTGTTCAGCAACTTCTTCCTCTCGCGCCTGCTGGTGTTCCGCCCGGCGCACTAGGCCCGCGCGCGCAGCATCCCCAGGATCGTCACGAAGAAGGCGCCGAAGACGAGCTGGACGCCGAGGATCATGGCGGTGACCGACGCGATGGCGAGACGCATCGCGCCCGAGCCCACCATCGCGCCGAAATGCTCCCCGCCCCACATGGCGAGCGTCGTCACCCCAAGCGCGAGGCCGAGCAGCACCAGCACGCCGCCCAGGATCAACGCGGGCTCCAGCCCCACGCGGGCCAGGAAGCGCGCGAGCCCCGGCTGTTCCGGCACCACGCCTTCCAGCGCGCCGTAGATCTGCGAAAACACCCAGAACTGCATGGCCTGGAAGCCCAGCACCGCGGAGCCGGAGGCGTAGAGCAGGGTGTGGATGTCGAAGGTCACGCCGGCGATCGGCAGCGGCCCGGGCAGCAGCAGCGCCATCCCCAGCAGCCCCAGCGCGAACAGCGCAGCGCCCGGATAGAGGAAGAGCCAGCGCGGGCAATAGGCGAGAAGAAATCGCAGATGCCGCCACCCGTCGCGCCAGGACCGCAGATGCGGCGGGCGCGAGCGGCCATCGGGGGAGAGCGTCGTCGGCACCTCGACGATGCGCAGCTTCCGCAGCGTCGCCTTGACCACCATCTCGCTCGCGAATTCCATCCCCGGCGAGCGCAGGCCGAGCGCGAGGATGGCATCGCGGGAAAAGCCGCGCAGACCGCAATGGAAGTCCCTGACCGGGCTGCCGAAGAAGATGCGGCCGATCGTCGTCAGCACGGGATTGCCGAGGTAGCGGTGCAGCGGCGGCATCGCCCCCGGCGCGATGCCGCCCAGGAAGCGGTTGCCCATGACAAGGTCGTAGCCGTCCCGCAGTTTCGCCACGAAGGGATCGAGGGCGGTGAAATCGTAGCTGTCGTCGCTGTCGCCCATGATGACGAAGCGGCCGCGGGCGGCGGCGATGCCCGCGATCAGCGCCGCGCCATAGCCGCGCTGCGGCACCGGCACCACGCGGGCGCCGAGACCGCGCGCAATCTCCTGGCTGCCATCGGTGCTGCCGTTGTCGGCGATCAGCACCTCGCCGGCGACGCCGCTGCGCTGCAGGTAGCCGAGGGCCTTCCGAATGCAGGTCGCGAGCGTCTCCGCCTCGTTCAGGCAGGGCATGAGGATGGTGAGTTCGAGCGGCGCGTCGTCGGTCTGCGCGACGGAGGAACGAGCGGGTGCGGCGGTGGCGACGTCGGCCATGCGGGTGTTGCCAGGCTCCGGGATTCGGGGCGGCGGAGGCCGCTCCGGCATCAATCGCCCGCCAATATGGCGAGAGGACGGCCGATGTCAGCCCTCGGCCGCGGCCGGCAGGTCGCGGTAGCGGGCCCGGAGGCGCGCATAGATCGCACCCACGGCCGCAGCCCCATCGGGCAGGCCGGCGCCGTCCTCGCCCATGGCCTCGAAAATCCGGTGCTTGATGAAGAAGCGCCAGTTCACCGGCAGCCCGGCGAGCAGTCTTGTCAGGGCGTCGTAACGGTCGCGTGTCCAGACGGATTCGAAGGCCCGGCGGGCCGGACCGCCATCGAAGTGCTGACCCGCCGGCGGCCGCGGGCGGGTCGCGCGTTCGGCCTGCGTGGCGGCCGCGTCCACCGCACCGGCGCGGATGACGACGCCGTAGTCGGCGCGCGCGCGATCCGGCGAGACATAACCGGCGCGGACATCGTCCAGCACCGCGGCGGGGTCGCGCAGGAGCGGGTCGCCATAGCCGCCGGCACCGGCGCCCACGATCCGGATGACATCCCCCGGCAGGCACTTCACGACATCCTTGTTGCCGAGTTCGTCCGGTGCCTCGCCGTCGGGGTTGCGGACGAAGCGTGACGGCGCGCCGCCGCGCCCGCCCAGGATGCCGAAGGAGGTGAAGCGGGAGGCATCGCGGTTGCGCGCGGTCACCATGGTGTCCGGCGCGAAGACCTGGAATTCCATCACCACGCCCATCCCGCCGCGGAATTGGCCGGGGCCCCCGCTGTCGGGCGCCAGGCCGTAGCGGAGGATGCGGATGGGCACCTCGACCTCATTGATCTCGACCGGCGTGTTGCGGAGGAAGGAGCCGTTGGCGCCGGCGCCGTCCTCGCCATCTGTTGTCGGCATGCCGCCGCCGCCGCCGCCCACCGGGCCGATCGAGGCCATGATCGGGCGGCCGTCGCGCGTGGAGGTCTTGACGTTCATGATGGAGCGCCCGCCCGCGGGCCCCGCGCAGAAGCGTTCCGGGCAGGCGAGCGAAAACACGCCGATCAGCAGCGTCTGCAGCGCCGCGCAGGTCAGGCTCCGCATGCCAACCGCGGCCGGCATCACGGGGTTCACCATGGAGCCCTCGGGCAGCACGCAGCGCACCACGCGCATGATGCCGGCATTCAGGATCAGGTTGCCGCGCGCCAGGGTGTAGAGCGCATAGACGAAGCCCACGGTCGGCAGCACGTGCCGTTCCCGCCCGCCGGTCGGGATGTTGAGCGAGGAGCCGAGCTGCGGGTCGGACCCGGTGAAGTCCAGCACGATGGAACCGTCCTTGACGGTCATCGTCACGGCCATCCGGCAGGGATAGCCACCATCAGAATCCTCATCGGCGTATTCGGCATGGAAGTATTCGCCATCCGGGATGGTCCGCACCACCGCCGCCGCCTGTTCGGCCGCATAGTCGAGCAGGCCGTGGATGCCCTGCTTGAAGGTGTCCAGCCCGAAACGCTCGATCATCTCGTGCACGCGCCGCTCGCCCGTGGCGACGGAGGCGATCTGCGCCATCAGGTCGCCGCGATTCTGTTCGGGCAGACGCACATTCATGCTGAGGATATCGAGCAGGCGCTGGTCCAGAACGCCGCGTTCAAAAAGCTTGGTGGGCGGGATGCGGATGCCTTCCTGATAGATTTCCGTGAGTGTCCGCGACAGGCTGGCGGGCACGGCGCCGCCGACATCGGTGTTGTGGATATGGCCGCCGACGAAGCAGACCAGCTCCCCCTGCCAGAAGACCGGCTTCCAGATGTGCATGTCGGGCGGATGCGTCGCGACGAAGCCGCTATAGGGGTCGTTGGTGACGCAGATGTCGCCTTCGCTGTAGGTCCCGATCGCCTTGATGACCGGGCCGTAGTCGAGACCGACATACCAGGTGGCGCCCAGCGTGCGCGGGGACGCGAAGGTCAGCCCGTCGAGCGTCAGCAGGCCGCAGGAAAAATCCTCGGTCTCCTTGACGAAGGTGGAATGCGAGGTGCGCATCAGCGTGAAGGCCATCGCCTCCGCTGCTGCGGCGCAATGGTCGGCCAGGATCTGCAGGGTCGCCTTGTCGATCGTCATGGCGCGGTCCTCAGGCGGGGATCAAATGGAGATTGCCGAAGCGGTCCACCTCGGCGGCGAAGCCTGATGGAATGATGGTGGTCGTGTCGTCCTGCGCGACGATGGCGGGACCCGTGAGGCGATGGCCGGCGAGAAGATCGGCGCGGCGGTAGAGCGCCGCGAGTCCGGCCGCGCCGTCGATCCAGGTTTCGACGCTGGCCACGACGGGTGGTGGCGCCTCGGCCCTGGGCAGTTCCGGGAAGCGCGGCTTGGGCGTGGGGCCGCTCGCGACCAGGCGCAGCGTGATGATCTGGATGGGCGCGAGCTCATCCGCATGGCCGTAGATGCGGCGGTGCGCCTCGTGGAAGCGCGCGGCGATGCGCGAGGGATCCGCGAGATCGTCCGGCGCGAGGGGGACCTCGATCTCGAAGGACTGGCCGCGGTAGCGCATCTCGGCGGAGCGCTCGATCACCGCCTCCCCCGCATGGCCCTGGCCGGTGCGCAGCCAGTCGAGGCCGGCGGCTTCGAGCTCCGAAACACCCTGCTGCATCTGCGGCAGCATCGCCGCATCGAGCGTCGCGTAGAGCGTGCGCATGAAGTCGTTCTTGAGGTCGGCGATCAGGCCGCCGAGGGCGCTGAGGACACCGGGCACGCGCGGCACCACCACGCGGCCGACGCGGAGCTCGCGCGCCAGGAAGCCCGCCATCATCGGGCCCGCGCCGCCGAAGGCGATGATCGCCAGGCTCTTCGGATCGACGCCGTTGCGCGACAGGACGCCGCTCGATTCCGCGAACATGCCGGAGACCGCGACATCGACGATCATCTGCGCCGCGCGCGGCACGTCCACGCCGAGGCGGGCCGCGACGGGCGCGATGGCGTCCATGGATTTCGCACGGTCCACCGTGACGGCGCTGTAGCCGAGTTCCGAATGGCCGAGCCAGCCGAGGGCGACGAAGGCGTCCGTCACCGTCGGCCGCGTGCCGCCCCGGCCATAGCAGGCGGGGCCGGGGTTCGACCCCGCGCTTTCAGGCCCCACCTTCAGCACGCCAAATTCGTCCACCCGCGCGATGGTGCCGCCACCGGCACCGATGGAGCTGACGGAGACCGAAGGAATGTGGATGGCGAAGTCGCCGATCCGTTCGCCGGTCGCGTAATGCGGACGGCCGCCCTGGATCAGCGCGACATCCGCGCTGGTGCCGCCGATATCGAGGGAGAGCGCGTGCGGCAATGCGCACTGCTCCGCGACGAAAGCCGCGCCGATGACGCCGGCCGCCGTGCCGGAGAGGATCATCTGCAGGCAGTTCGACTTGGCGTGCTCGGCGGTCATCACGCCGCCATTCGATTTTGTCACGCGCAGATCAGGCGCGACGCCCGCCGACGCCAGCGCGGCCTGGAGCGCGCCGAGATAGTCCGCGACCCGGGGCTGCACGAAGCCGCCGATCACCGCGGTCACCGTGCGTTCGTATTCGCGGACGATCGGCCAGACATCGGCCGAGCAGAGCACGAAAAAGCCGGGATCGAGCGCCGCGATGGCCTGCTTCACCGCATGCTCATGCGCGGGGTTGCGGTAGGAATGGAGCAGCGAGACGACCGCGCCCTCGCAGCCCGCGTCCTTCAGCGTCTTCCACGCCTCCACGATGCTGTCCCGATCGAGCGGCGTCTCGACCGCGCCATCGGCATCCAGGCGCTCGACCACGCCCGCCACGCGCCAGCGCGGGACCAGCGGGTCCGGGCGCTTGGAGAACAGGTCGTACATGTCGGGGATCTTGTAGCGGGCAAGTTCCAGAACGTCCTCGAAGTGCTTCGTCGTGATCAGGCCGAGCGCCAGGCCCTTGCGCTGGATCACCGCGTTCACGCCGACCGTAGTGCCGTGGGTGAAGTAGGTCACGGCGCCGGGCGCGATGCCGTCCCGCGCGGCGAGTTGGCGCAGGCCTTCCAGCACCTCCTCGCCGGGACGGTCGGGGCGCGAGAAGACCTTCAGGCTGCGGACGGTCTGGTCCGCCTCATCCAGCACCGCGAAATCCGCGAAGGAGCCGCCGATATCGACGCCGATGCGAAAGCTCATGATCAGTTCCTCTCGGTCTCGCCCGCGCGATGGCAGGCGGCCTGGCCGGCGCCGGATTCGCGCAGCACGGGACGTTCGGTCGCGCAGCGCGGGATGACGAGCGGGCAGCGCGGATGGAAATGGCAGCCGGAGGGCGGCGCGATCGGCGACGGGATCTCGCCCGAGATGGCGTGGAAGGTCGCGCGGCCGGTGCCGATCTTCGGCACGGCGTCCAGCAGCGCGCGCGTGTAGGGGTGCTGGGGGGAAGCGAACATGGCGCGCGTTGGGCCGGCCTCCACGATGCGGCCGAGGTAGAGCACGGCGACGCGGTCGCAGAGGTGGCGCACCACGCCGAGGTCGTGGCTGATGAAGAGCAGTGTCAGGTCGAGCTCGCGCCGCAGCCGCAGGAAGAGGTTGATGATCTGCGCCTGGATGGAGACGTCGAGCGAGGCGACCGGCTCGTCGCAGATCAGCAGGTCGGGTTCCATGGCGAGTGCGCGCGCGATCGCCACGCGCTGCCGCTGGCCACCCGAGAATTGATGGGGGTAGCGCGTCGCGACGGCGGGATCGAGGCCCACCATGCGCAACCAGCGCGCCACGAAATCCGGCGCTCCCGCCCGTGTCGTGCGGCCATGCACCAGCGGCCCTTCGGCGATGGCGTCACCGATGCGCATGCGCGGATCGAGCGAGGCGAAGGGATCCTGGAAGACCACCTGGATGCGTGTGGTCAGCTTGCGGCCGCTGGCGGCGCGGACCGGCCCGCCATCGAAGGCGACCGCGCCGTCGCTCGGCGCGATCAGCCCGGCGATGATGCGGCCGAGCGTGGACTTGCCCGATCCCGATTCGCCCACCAGGCCCACCGCCTCGCCGCGCCGGATCGCCAGGTCCACGCCGTCCAGCGCCTGCACGCCACGTGTCTCGACCGCGCTACCCAGCTTGGCGGCGATGCGGTCGCCAAGCGTGAGGCGCGCGTCAAAGCGCTTCGAGACACCGTCCACGGAGACGAAGCCGCTCATGCCGCCTCCGCGAGCGGGTGGTGGCAGCGCACGCCCCGCGCGAGCTCGGGCAGCACGGCGCAGGCCGCATCGGCGCGCGCGCAGCGGGGCGCGAAGGCGCAGCCTGTCGGCGGGGC
>JAYRQX010000039.1:0-2022 GCA_041910415.1 Acetobacteraceae bacterium
CCCTGCGTCGCGGAGAGATAGCGCGCCAGCCGCGCGGAGAGCGTCATCACCATCTCTGTCCGCTTCAGGATGTCCGGCACCGCGGAGAGATGCGCCACCGCCGCGCCCAGCCGGCGCGGATGCCCGGCCTCGGCGAGCGGCTTGTCCAGCGCCCCGTCCAGCGAGCCGTTCGGCGAATGCAGCAGATGCGGCCAGGCGGTGAAGCGCGCGACCGTCATTGGCCCCTTGGCCAGCGGATGGTCGTGGCGCATCAGGCACAGGAACGCCTCCGGCAGCAGGCGCACGCGGGTGTAGAGCGCGGGCGGTTCCGGCAGCACGGCGAGCGCGAGTTCCGCCTCCCCGCGCTCCAGCAGGTCGAGCGCATTGGTGCGGTCGCCATGGCGGATGGCGAGCAGGCAGCGCGGCGCCTCCCGCGTCATGCGTTCCAGCACGGCGGGCGCCAGCACGGCTTCGGCGTATTCGCTGAGTGCCACGGTGAAGACGCGCCCGGATGTCGCGGGATCGAAGGGTGCGTGGACGGCGAGCGTCTCGCGCAGCCGGTCCAGCACGGACGCCACGGCTGGCGCGAGAGTGCGCGCGAGTTCGGTGGGCTCCACGCCTCCGGGGCGACGCAGGAAGAGTTCGTCCCCCAGCGCCGCGCGCAGACGTGCCAGCGCGTTGGAGACCGCGGGCTGCGAGAGATTGAGCCGCTGCGCCGCGCGCGTGACATGGCGTTCGCGCGCCACCGCGTCGAAGACGCGCAGCAGGTTCAGGTCGAGCGTATCGACGCCGCTCATGGGTCCGGATCATTCATCGCGGTGATGATGGCCGTTCCTGACATGCGTTGGAAGGGCGGCCCCGCGCGGATGCATCGTCGGTCCATCGGCCGCGGCGCCCCGCCGCGCCAACCGAAGACGGACCCACGACCATGATCGACACCCGCACCACCGCCCCCTACGCCACGCTGCTGCTGCGCCTCGGCCTCGGCGGCCTGTTCCTGGCGCATGGCGCCGTGCTGAAGCTCGGCACCTTCGGGCTCGCCGGCACGATGGGCTACTTCGCCTCCATCGGCTATCCGCCGATCCTCGGCGCCATCGTCGCCTTTGCCGAGATCGGCGCGGGTGTGGCGCTGATCGCCGGCGTCGCGGTGCGCATGGTGAGCCTGCTTGCGCTGCCCATCCTGATCGGCGCGACGCTGCAGCACCTGCCGGCGGGCTGGGTGTTCAGCAGCCAGGGCGGCGGTTTCGAATTCCCCGCGCTCTGGACCCTGTTGCTGCTGGTGCAGGCGGGGCTTGGCGCCGGTGCCTGCGCCCTCGACCTCAGCCGGCTGCTCGGCCGGAGCCCGGTTGCGCAGCACGCCTGAGACCTTCCGTTCCGGGATGCGTTGACGCGCGCCCCGGCCCGGGCCGAGGATCGCTCCCACTGTCAACCGGGAGCGATCCGCATGTCACTGAAGTCCCGCCTCGCCGCGGCGGCCCTGGCCGTCGCCGGCGTCCTTTCCGCCACTCCCCCGGCCGAGGCCGGGCCGACGCTGGACGCGATCCGCCAGCGCAACATGCTCATCTGCGGCGTCAATGTCGGCGTCGCCGGCTTCTCGCTGCCGGACACGCAGGGCGTCTGGCGCGGCATGGATGCCGATCTCTGCCGGGGCCTCGCCGCCGTGCTGTTCAACGACGTCAACCGCGTGCGCTTCGTGCCGCTGACCGCGGTGCAGCGCTTCACCGCGCTGCAGTCCGGCGAGATCGACGTGCTGATCCGCCAGACCACGCTGAACATGACGCGCGACACCAATCTCGGCCTGCGGCTGACCATCGCGTATCTGTATGACGGCCACGGCTTCATGGTCCGCCGCGACGCCAATATCCGCGATATCCGCGGGCTCGACGGCTCGACGATCTGCCTCTCCCCCGGCACGACGAACGAGGTGGTGACGGCCGACACCTTCCGCTCCAACAACATCCGCTTCACGCCGGTGCTGCAGGAGCGGATGCAGGACAATGCCGTCTCCCTCCAGGCCGGACGTTGCGATGCCATCGGCACGGA